>JANMGF010001240.1:0-6655 GCA_031374535.1 Polyangium sp. (in: bacteria) | reverse complement strand
GTGGACCCGGTTATAGGTACGGCATCCCCTCGGCGCCATGACCGGAACGGACATGCCCGTTGACCCTTCCGAGCACGGGCCGCGGCGCCGGCCGCCTGCGACAACATGTCGTTGACCGCTCCCCCCGGACCTTCCTAGCATGTGACCCATGCCGTCGCTCCGCGATCTCGAGAACCAGGGGGATTACCTCACGCTGATCCGCGACGTGAAGCTCCGTATCGCGGAGGACCGACGCGCCCTCACCGATCCGGAGATCAAGCTCTGGTGCGGGCGCCGGTTCCGCAACCTCTTCCTGAACGAGGCCGAGCGTGATCCGAATGCAGTCGCCGAGGCCCGCCGGGCGCCGCTGCCCGCGGGGGCCCCCGCGTCGCCTCGAAGGTCGCTCGCCGAGCGGTTCATCAAGCGCTTTGGCGGCAGCGAATCGCAGGGGCAGATGCCGGAGGCGCAAATCGGCGAGACCCGCAATACGACGCTCGTCTTTTGCCCCGGGCTGCTCAATGGCATGATCCCCATTGGCGCCTTCCAGACGGCGTTCCCCGCGGCCGAGGCCCATACCGGGCTCCGCATCGTGCGCGCCGACAGCCACCCGGTCCGCGGCTGCGCGGCGAACATCGCCGACCTTCGTAACACCCTCGACCAAGGTCTCGGTCAGGCGGCGGATCTCCTGCCCATCGACGCCGCGACCGCGATCCCGCCACGCGACGTCATCCTCCTCGGCTACAGCAAGGGCGCCGCCGATGTGCTCGAGCTGCTCGTGCGCCACCCCGAAATCGTGCCGCGCGTCCGCTGCGTGGTCAGCTGGGCCGGCGCCGTGGGCGGCTCGTACATCGCCGACGAGATCTATGGCGCGGTGAAGGACATCCCCATACCCGTCGGCCGCATCGGCGAGCCCATCGCGTCGATCCTCAAGATCGTGGCGCCCGTCGTGAAGCTGGAAGGCGCGCTCCAGAGGCTCGACGAATACGACGTCAAGAGCGCGCTCCGCGACCTCACCACCCACGTCCGCTCCGCGTTCCTCGCGGAGCACCGGGCCTTCCTGGAGAGCCTGAGCATTCCTTTCTTCAACGTCACGGGCGCGACCTCGCTCTTCGAGGTGCCTTATTTCCAGGCCACCGGCGTCATCCGGCTCAACCATTTCGACACCGACAACGACATGCAGCTCACCCAGGCGCAAGCCAAGCTGCCAGGGCCGATGTCGACCGACCTCGCGGTCTTCCGGGCCAACCACTGGGACCTCGCCTACGACCCCTTCCCGGAGAACCTCCGGCTCGGCTCGTCGAACCTCGATCACCCCTTTCCGAGGACGGCCGCCATCACCGCCGTCGTCAAGCTCGCCGCGGAGCTCGGCCTCGTCGACTGACGACTGACGACGGATTCCCAGTTGAACGAAGGCCCGAGCGGCGCGATACCTCTCGTCATGCCGCACATCCTCATCGTCGAGGACGAGCCCGCGATCGCCGAGTCCCTCGCCTACGCCCTTCGCCGCGACGGCTTCGGCGTCACCCTCGCCGGCACCCTCGAAGGCGCCGAACGAGCCCTCGAAGGCGCCTCCCTCGTCCTGCTCGACCTCATGCTCCCCGACGGCAGCGGCTTCGACCTCATCGGCAAGGTCCGCCGGAGCGGCCTCGGCCCCCCCATCATCGTCCTCACGAGCCGCGACGACGAGGCCGACCGCGTCGCCGCCCTCGAGACCGGCGCCGACGACTACGTCACCAAACCCTTCTCTACCCGCGAGATCGTCGCCCGCGTCCGCGCCGTCCTGCGCCGCGTCGCCCCACCCGCGCCCCTCTCCGGCTCCGTTCCCCCCGCCGCTTCCGCTTCCGCTCCCGCTTCCGCTTCCGCTTCCGCTTCCGCTTCCGGTCCCTCGCCCCTCTCCGTCGACGACGCCACCCGCAGGGCCTACGTCCACGGCCGCGAGGTCGAGCTCACCCGCGTCGAGTTCGACCTCCTCGCTTGCCTGCTCGCCGCCCCCGGCCGCGTCTTCACCCGCGCCCAGCTCATCGACCGCGTCTGGGGCGACGGCTTCGCCATCACCGACCGCACCATCGACTCCCACGTCAAGGGCCTTCGCCGCAAGGTCGAGTCCGCCGGCGGAGACCCGGGCTTCATCGAGACCGTACGTGGCGTCGGGTATCGCGTCACCGACAAACCCGCTGCGCCCCCGCAAGGCGCACCCCCGGACATGCCGTGATCCGCCTCCTCGTCGCCTCCGCCTCGGCCATCGGCCTCATCCTCCTCGTCGCCTACGTCGCCTCGCGCCTCATCCGCGCCCGCACCCGCGGCACGAGCATTCGCCTCCAGGTCTTCCTCGCCCTCGCCGGCATCGTCGGCGCCTTCGCTTTTGGCCTCGGCCTCCTCGTCCTCGACCGCATCGAGGCCCGCGCCACCCTGCTCGCCGAGGACGCCGCCCGCGACGAGGCCGCCGCCATCGCCGCCGTCGTCGGCGGGGAGCTCGACGCCCGTGGATCCTCGCTCGAGGACATCGGCAGCCGCATCGCCCGCTCCGCCGACCCCGAGCCCCTCCACTTCTCCCTCCTCGACCCCTCGGGCCGCCCCGTCTTCCGCGCCGGACCCGCGCAAGGCGAACCCGGCACCGTCTTCGTCACCGCGCCCATCGTCGTGCGCAGCGACGTCATCGGCCGGGTCCAGGTCGTCAAGCCCACCCTCGTCATCCGCCGCGCCCTCGCCGACTTCGCCCCCACGATCCTCGCCATCAGCGCCATGCTCGGCGCCACCGCCGCCGCCGCCGCCGTGCTCATCGGCCGCGCCATCGCCAAACCCATCGAGGCCCTCACCGACTTTGCCGTGCGCGTCAGCGAAGGCGAACGCCGCGCCCCGCCCCCGCCCGCCTTCGGCCGCGAAGTGCAGCAGCTCTCCCGCGCCATCGACTCGATGCGCCGCCAGCTCGAGGGTCGACCCTTCGTCGAGACCTTCGCCGCGGATCTCTCGCACGAGCTCAAGAACCCGGTCGCGGCCATCCGCGCGAGCGCCGAGGTCCTCGCTGACGGCGCGCTCGAGGAGCCCGAAGAAGCCGCGCGTTTCGTCCGTCGCATCCAGGAAGCCTCCGAACGTATCGAGGCCTTGCTGGGTGATCTCCTGGCCCTCGCGCGGATCGAGGCCCGCGGCGTGGAAGACGCGGCCGTCGTCGACCTCGACAAGCTCGCCCGCGACGCCGCCGCGCAAACCCGCGAGCGAGGCGCCCTCACGACCGTCTCCACGACCGGCGTCGTCACGGTCCGCGGCAGCGCCCTCTGGCTCTCCCGGGCCCTCGAGAACCTGCTCGACAACGCCGTCACGCATGGCCAGGCCGGCGAGGCCATCCACGTCTCGCTCCTTCGTGACGGGGACGAGGTCCGATGCTCGGTCCAGAGCCGCGGCCGCATCCACCCGCACGTCGCCGGCCGCCTGTTTCGACGGTTCGTCACGACCCGCGTGGAGCACGGCGGCACGGGCCTCGGGCTCGCGATCGTGCGCGCGATCGCCGAGGCGCACAGCGGTTCGGCCGAGTGCGCCCACAGTGGCCCGCCCGAGGTCACCTTCCGCGTCACGCTCCCGGCCGCCAAGATCTTGTAACACAATCCACCAACTCCACCCTTGTCGCGTCGGGTTCTCCACGGAGCCTCCACGATTGCACCACGGCGGCTTCGTGGACGAGGCCCGGCGCATGGCGCATCATCGGGCTGCACGGCTCGAGGTACCCCATGGACGAACGTACGCTTCCCCAACACATCGCGCTCATCCTCGACGGCAACGGCCGTTGGGCCTCGTCGCGCGGCCTCGCTCGCATGAAGGGTCACGAGGCCGGGGCGCACAAGGTGCGGCTCGTGGTGCGCGCCTGCCACGAGCGGCGAATCCCGGTCCTGACGCTGTACGCCTTCAGCGCGGCGAACTGGAGCCGGCCCGGGGAAGAGGTCGACAACCTCATGCGCATCTGCCGAGACTTCGCCGAGGAGGCCCACGACGACCTCGTCACGCGAGGCGTGCGCGTGGTGGTGGTCGGCGACATGGACGACGAGGTCCCCACGGCGACGCGGCGCGCGACGGAGCGCCTCATGGCGGACACGGCCGGCGGGACGTCGATGACGCTGGCGCTGGCGCTGAACTACGGCGGACGTCGCGACATGGTGAGCGCGATGCGCGCGGTGGCGGCCCAGGCGCGAGCGGGACTGCTCTTACCCGAGGACATCGACGCGCAGTCGCTCCGTCGTTTCCTGAGCACGAGCGAGCTGCCGGATGCGGACCTCGTGATCCGGACGGGCGGCGAGCAACGCCTGAGCGATTTCTTGCCCTTCGAGGCCGCATTCGCCGAGCTTTTCTTCACGGACACGCTCTGGCCGGACTTCACGGAGGCGACGCTCGACGAGGCCCTCGCGTTCTACGGCCGCCGCCAGCGCCGCTTCGGGCGGACGGGCGAGCAGCTGGGCCGAGCGGCAGAGCTCTGATCGATCTGGTCAGGCGCGCCGCGACCGTTTATGCTGCCCGGCGCTAGCGATCGTGAGCGCCCGTAGCTCAGTTGGATAGAGCGGCGGCCTTCTAAGCCGCGGGTCGCAGGTTCGAGTCCTGCCGGGCGTGCCCCAGGGTTTTTTTGGGGGGTGGAGCCTCGCTGGGGCTTTGCCCCAGGCCCCACGGGGGCTGTCCGCCCCTGGACCCGGACCAGCCAGGGGCTGGACCCAAGCTCGATGAACTGCGCGATGCGCAGCTCATCGAACAGGCCCGGTCAAGACCACCCACGACCCTGCCAACCAAGACAGCCGCGCCGCCGGTTCTGCTGGCGACCTGGTTGCTTCGTCGGCCTGTTTGAAAAACTGCGCACCGCGCAGTTTTTCAACCCCCGGTCCAGGGCCTGCCCTGGTTCGGGTCGAGGGGCGAACAGCCCCCGCGGGGTCCGGGGAGGCGCCCCGGAGCGCCCCGAACTGCCTTTGCACCACGTGTTGGCACGCTCCCAAGCGCCCCGAACTGCCTTTGCTCCACGTGCTGGCACGCTCCCCAGCGCCCCGAGCTGCCTTTGCTCCACGTGCTGGCGCGCTCCCCAGCGCCTCGAACTGCCTTTCCACCACGTGTTGGCCCATTCCGTATCCCTCCGATGTGCCTTTGCTGGGCTTGGAGCCCGTATGCGCCCGTGAGCGCTCGGGATTTCCCGGAGAGTCGCGTGAGGGCTCGACACCCCGGCCCCGTCCTCTGGTAGAACCCTGCCCGATGCCAGCCGTCCGCGTACGCCACGCCCATCCTCGCCCTGATTTTCCTCAAGTACGCCGAGTGTGCGTGGTGACGCTCTTCGGGGCGGGAACGCTCTCGCCCAAGGCGATCGCGCGTATCAGCACGCCCTGCGAGGACAAGTGCGACAAGGAGTACGAGCGGAACACCATGAAGTGCAACGAGGCGCCTCCCGAGAACAGGCGAGCGTGCCATCAAGAGGCGCACGCAATCTACACGCGGTGCCTGCGCGACTGCGATAGGAAGTAAAACCGACGATGCAAACCCAGAAACTGCAATGGGTGCCCGCCGGCGGCGGCCCTGCACGGACGATCACGGTGACCATCAGCGCTCCGGAGCCGCAGGGAGAGATGTATGCGGCCGTGGTGGACATCGCCGGCTTCGATGAGCCATGCACGAAGCGGATCTACGGCGTAGACGCTTCGCAAGCCGCCGAGCTCGCGAGCAAGACCGTCCCCACCCTGCTCGAGCTCCGTGCCCGTGGTGGCACGTTGACGCCGATCGACTGAGGAGCCCCCCACCTCCCATGCTCGACGCCCAATCCCTCCTCGATCACGTCCGCAACGCCGAATCCGACGACGAAGAAGAAGCCGTCCAATCCGCCCTCGCCCAAAACCCGGATCTCCCCTCGGACCTCCTCGCCTGGGCCGCGCGGGCCATGGCCGAAGAGGACGCCGTGAAGCCCTCCGACGCCTCCGTCTTCCGCGCCGCGTTCCTGGCCGTCCCCGACCCTGCCCTGAAGGGACGCCTCCGCCTCGCTCAGGCCGAATTGATGTTGATCTGCGGCGATCCGGATCAATACGTGCTCGACGCCATGATCGATGCCCTCGGCTGGAATCCGGATCTCGAGGGCGCCTATGAAGGGACCTTCGACAAGCTCCGCGGCTCCTCCGATCTCGATTGGACCGAGGCCTTCGAGAACGTCGAGAATCGGGGCCTGCTCCCGAAAGATGCCCTCGCCCTCTTGCGCCACCTGATCGAACGCGCCGAGGCCGGCGTGGTGACGGGGGACCCGCCTTATTTCATGCCGCTCGGCCCCAGGAAAGGGGCGACGCTCGCGGACGTCGAGACGCTCGTCGCGCAAGGGCAACGCGCCGAGGCCCTCGCTGCTCGTCGCGGCGCGACCGGAGAGGATTTTCCCACGGCGCGGCGGGCGATCTTCGGGGCCTAGGCACGCAGCGGAAGACTCCCCCTTCCCGTAAGCCCCGCCCTCTCGTACGCTCTCGCCATGCGTCGACTCGTCCTCCTCCTCGGCCTCGCCACGATCGCTCTGTCCGGCTGCGATCGCGACGCGCCTCGCCCCGCCGCCGATGCCCCCACGCGCGCAACGGCCCCCACGGCCTCGGCCGGTCCGGCTGCCAGCGCGGCGCCGGCGCCGGCTTCGATCGATCCCGTCGCCGTGGCCTCGGCGACGGGACTCACACCCGAGGTCGTGGACGGG
>JANMGF010001232.1:0-4737 GCA_031374535.1 Polyangium sp. (in: bacteria) | reverse complement strand
CCTGGTTCAACCTGCTCTGGTGGTCGATCCGCTCGTTCATGACGTTCAACCAGGGAGCGGTGGAGCAGGAGGGCAGGGCGCACGCCGTGGATGGAGGGGTCGATTAGAGGAGGGTGATGGCGCCGCTCATGAGGGGACACTGTCGGCGGAGCGAGAGAAGCTCTTGCTTCGTGTGTTCGAACGCCTCGACGAGCTGGCGGCGCGGGATGGGGTTGTAGGACCCGAAGGGCACGGTCGTTCCCGTCCAGGCGCAAAGGAGAAGCCTCAAGAAAAGCGAGTGGGGGACGTCATCGGCCGAGACGCCGAGGTAATAGGTCTCGTCCTTCGTACAGGCCGTGAGCACGGTGCGCTCGGGTCTTTCGCCGAGCGGGAGGAAGCAGCCCGCGTGGCACGTCGCGACGATGAGGATCTGTTTGCCTGGCAGGCGTCCGAGGCTATCGCCGAGCAGCGTCGGCGTGAGCAGGGGCGAACGATTCTCGAACGCGTCCACGTCTTCGATGGAGGTCAGGAGTCCCTCGGGTACGCCGTGATTCGAGGCCACGAAGAGCAGCACGTCCTCCGGTCGTATCGTCCTCGTGAGCGATTCCGTGACCCGCTCGAGATCCGCCGCCGTGGCCGAATGACGTACGCCAGCAAATCCTGGTGGGAGCACGTCTGCATCGAAGACGAAGGCGTGCATGTCACGCGGAGAAGCACCCAGGGCACGCGCGGCCTCGACCGCCAGCCACAGGTCGTTGCAAGACGCGGGGAAGTCGAGATCGACCTGCTGCTGCTGCTGCCCGATCTCGCGGAGCGTCGTGGCCTGCTGCGTCGCGGCGACGCGCAGCGAGCCGCACCAGAGCATGACGTGGACCCTCACGGCTCCTCCGGCGCGGGTAGGAACAGCACCGCACTCTTGCCATGTTCTGGCAGGTTCGTCGGAGCGAAGACCACCTCGTCCTCCCCGTCGGCTGGCACGAACGCCCAATACGCGGGATGGCCCCAGCGAGCCATCGGCTCCGGGTCGACGAGCGCGACGTAACAGCGCTCGTACCTATCTCCTTCGGGGAACGAGACGCGCGAACCCGCTGCGTTGAACAGGGTTCCGCGTCTCACCGGCGCGTCGGAGATCTCGAGGCGTTGGCAGGCGACGAGCTGTCGCGCGACGGCCTCTCGAATGCGGCGTGTGGCTTCGCGGACTCCGAGTGTCGGCGTGGAAGGCACGTGGAAGGCATCGCGGACGATCCTGTCGATGCCGGCCGTCACCCCGGGAATTCGAGCATCATTGGCCATCGCGACTCCAGTCTCCAAGCTCGATGACGTCGTCCGGGGCGCAGGCCGCGAGGTACGGCGACTGCGTCGCGAAGATGAATTGCGTGGTGGGTACGAGCGAAGGGAGCGCTTCGAGCAGCACGCGTTGCCAGCGCGGGTGGAGGTGCTGCTCGGGTTCATCGATCAAAAGAATGCCTCCCTTGGGTGGTCGCAACGCGATCTCCCCTAGGATGAGCCACAGGGCGCGCTCGCCGTCGCTCAAGGATTCGAGGGGCACGACCGAGCCCCGTTGTGTTTCGTAGGGCGAACCCGGATCGGCTGGATCGACGGGGCGCGGAAGCTCGGGAAAGTAGTTGGCGATGACGCTTCGCATCCGCGCGACGGTGCCCAACGGATCGTGTCGTGCCGGGTCGAGCGAGGCGAAGGCCAGACGCGCCGCGACCAGCACAAATCGTCGCCGCGCCGAGGCGAGGCAGGCTTGCCGGGGATCGAAGCGTAGAAGGTCTTGCATTCGCGCAGCTTTCCCCGGAACGAGAATGCCTCGACCGGCTGGCAAGAGTACGCAAGGGGGGGGGGCGTGCATGATCGCGCTACGGGCCACCTCGAAGAAAGGCGAGGCGCCACTGTCCGCTCTCATCGATACATCGTCGAAGAGCGTCTCCAGTTGCGTGCGATTTGCCCCCACTTCGAACCGGAGCGAGCCGCGGGGGGGTGTGTCCGGGGAAAGTCGTCGAGCCTCGGCCCGCTCCTCGCCCGACAGAGCCAGCTCTACCTCGACGACGCCGCAAGGTGCAGGCGCCTGGGGAAGGAGCGCCCTCGCCCGCTCTGCACCCACGTCGAGCACATCGCTTGCCGTCAACCTGCGCGCGCCCAGGTCGACGCCCCCGCCCTCGGACAACACGCCGAAGACATGCGCGATCGACGCAATGACCGTCGTTTTGCCGGCTCCGTTGGCGCCCAGCAACACCACCCGGCGTCGCGGCCCGCCGAGCGGCGTGGCGAGGTCCAGGGAGAGCCGGTCGATGGCGCGGATGCGCTCGATGGAGAGGCTGAGGAGTTGCATCAGCGGACCTTGAGGGGCGAGAGGTCGAGGTTTCGAAACAGGACGCCTCCCGTGACGCCGTTCATCGCGCGAGCGGCGCGAGCGTACCGCTCGAAGGCCTCCAAAGCCCGCGTCCTCGCCTCTGGATGTTCGACGAACAGGGGCGTCTCGAGTGGCATCGCGAGCGTCGCGCCAAGGGGCATGACGCCGATGGAGCAAAGCAACGCCACGCCTGCAAGCTCGCTCGGCGGGCAGGGGCGGCGGAGCGTGTAGAGCGCCAGCGAGAGAAGGGAATGGGCCGTTTCGTCGACGATCCAATCGTACCCCATCGGATGTCGCACGGGGTGTGGTTGCAAACGAAACAGCGCAGGAAGCCCATCCGCGCGTGTGGGATGGACTCTCTCCGCGAGCCCTTCGAGCGCGAGCACGAGCTCCTTCCGTGCTTGTTCCCACGACGGTGGCCAGTCGAGCGTCACGAGCAGCGGCATCACCGCAACCGCAAAGCGCGCCCGATCCTCCGGCGTCATCCCCTCGCCGATCTCGGCCAGCCGCTTCACGTCCTCTCGGTTCGACCGCTCTGCCAGCCGCTTGAACCTCTTCCACACGACGGCCGCCGTGGGCGCTTCTCTGCCCTGCTGCTGCTCTCGCAGGCTCTTCAACAGCGCTGCCCAGCTCGTCGCCACGCGCGCAACATAGGCCCGAGAGCCTCGGTGGGCCAAGGATCAACGGGGGATGATCAGCCCCAGCACGTCCGGAACGCCTCTGCAACATGCGAAGCTCTTGCCAGGTTGCCTCCTCCGCCTCCTTCACCTACGCGGCCCGTCCCAAGCGCTCGCACCCACCCTGCGCCTCCCGGCGCGCCCGCCCAAGCCACTTTCCGACGCCTCTTTCAAAACAAAATCCCTCCCCGGAAACCGTGAGCCTGTGTACGCTCCCGTTCCGAACGAAAGGAGTCTTTCATGGCTGATGTCTCCAAACTCGTCTCCGAGCGGATTGCGATCACCCGCACCTTGACCTCGTCTATTTCGGTTCATGGCGCCGAGGTGGCCCCGGCGATCGACGACGCGTTGTTTTCCGGGAGCCCGCCTCCCGGCTTCACGGCGCTGGTTTTGCTCCAAGCGCTGGGGGCCGCGGCGCAGCGCGCCGTGGATGATCTCTCGGCGACCAACCAGGCGCACGCGGCCGAGCTCGCCGACGATGGCGAACCACGGGCGGCGCGGGACGGGGCGCGGGATGAGCTTCGTGCGGGGCTCATCGGCATTCGCAGCACGCTCTCCGGCGTGTACGGCGCGACCCTCCTGGCTGCGTACGGCCTCGCGGGCGAGACCCCGAGCGAAGCGGAGCACCTCATCGAGGCGGCCTCCACGACAGAGGGCCTGCTGCGCAACCGGCCGCTGACGGAGGCGCCCAAGCAGGAGGGCGTTTCGGTCGATCCGAAGGCGCTGGCGGACAGCCTCAAGGCGCGGGTCGAGGCGCTGCGCGCGGCGCTCGGCGACGTGCGGCGGGAGGAGCGGGAGGCGCAGGTGACGCTGCAAAGGCGCAACGCTGCGACGGCGACGTGGAACAAGGTGTACCAGGGCGTGGCGGACACGCTGACGGGTCTGTTCGAGCTCGCGGGGGAGGGGGAGCTGGCGGACCGGGTGAGGCCGACGGCGAGGCGGCGCGCGGGTTTGACCGAGGCGGAGGACGTCGAGGGCGGAGGGAGCGGGGAAGGGTGATCGAGTTCGATGTCAAGAAGTATTTGTTCGAGAGCGCCGATCCTCTGAATCGCCCGCTTCTACAGGCACTTCCCGGCATCTGAGCATGCGTTTCGCGTCCCTCGCGCTCGTCCCCGCATGCCTCCTGTTCCTCCCCGCGTGCGCTTCCCGCACGGAATCCCAGCCCCTCGTCGTCGACCCGCTCCCGCCGCGCGGCGCTCGTGCCACCACGCTCGCCGCTGCGCCCGCCGCCACCTCTGCGCCCGCTTCCACCACCACTTCCGCTCCCGCTGCCGGTCCCGATCCCGACGCCGCGCGCCTCTTCCTCGACCATTTCCCCGTTCCTTCGCTCGCCCTCTCGGCCGACGTGTCTCCTTCGCGTGTCCTCGTGTTTGCCCTCGAGGGCTCGGTGCGTGGAGAGACCGCGGGTTTGTCGCCTGAAGGCCCGCGTCTCGGCGCCACGCTCATGGAAGGACAACGCGCCGGTGTTCCTCTCACCTTGCCCGCGGGTGCTTGCGTCACCGTCGTCGCGCACGGCGGCATCGGCGTCGTCGAGCTCGATCTCTTCCTCACGACGAGCGAACCCGGCCCCGTGCGTATCGTCGCTCAGGATGCGCGATCGGGACCCATGGCCGTCATCGGCGGCAAGGACGGCTGCTTCGTCACCGGCGCGCCCTTCGACGGCACCCTCTTCGTGACAGCACGCAAGGGCTCCGGCATGGCCCTCGTGCAACGCTTCGAACCCTG
>JANMGF010001211.1:0-1014 GCA_031374535.1 Polyangium sp. (in: bacteria) | reverse complement strand
GCCATCTGGGTCGCCACAGGCATCGCGCTCTGGACATGCGCCCCGGATCCGAGGGCGGCACGCCCAGCGCTCAGGGTGCTCGTGTGGCTGGTGTTTGCCGGCGGCGTAGGGCGCCTCGCGGCGTTCGCCCTTCATGGGTTGCCGGCGGCGCACTACGTCGCGATCACAGCGAGCGAGCTCTTCGCCCCGCTGCTGCTGCTCTTGCATTCCGAGCGAGAAAAGCGTTAGGGGGAGACGCTCACAGCGTCTCGAGATAAGCCACGAGGTCGTCGACCTGCGCCGGCGTCAGGTGCGACGTCACCCCGTGTTTGTCCCCGCCGCCGCAGGCCCCGCCGAAGCGATCCCGCAGCGTGGGCGCGCAGCCGTCGTGCATGTACGGCGCGCGATCCACGATGCCCATCAGCGTCGGCACCTGGAACCGCTTGCCCGTGCCGACGTCGGCGAAGTCGTTGTTCGTGAGCTTCTCGCCGCTGTGGCAGCTACTGCACGCCACCTTCGCGTCGAAGTAGAGCTCCTTGCCGCGCTCGACGGCCGAGACGTCGGCGACCTCGACCTTCGGCAGCACCGGCAGCGCGTCGATCCAGCGACCGACGAGCCGCGACTGACGCGGGCCGAGCGGCGCGCCGCCCATGCGGTTGACGAAGACCTCACTCATGATGTGCCCGACATCTTCCATGTCGCCGTCCCAGTGGAGCGGCGCCGTCGCCAGGATGCCGCCGCGCATCGACTGCGTGCGACGCGGCCCGATCGGGTCGAAGTTCCACGTGCGCGCGTCGTCGTTGCCCTCCGGGTGGCACGAGGCGCAGGCGAGCGAGTTGAAGCCGTTCGCGCTCTTGTGGAAGACGTCGTGCCCCGTGTCCTTGCGGCTCTCGCCGGGCAGGTTGATCATCACCTTCTTGTCCACGAGGTAAATCGCCGCCGGCTCGCGCAGCTGCACCGCGAGCTTGCCGCCGTCGAAATACGCCGCCGCCGTGGGCTGGCCGCCCTCGACCTGCTCGCCGAACGAGGGATCGC
>JANMGF010001147.1:0-1476 GCA_031374535.1 Polyangium sp. (in: bacteria) | reverse complement strand
GCATTTGGACGTCCGGACCCGTCCCACACTCGAGCAATCGAGCGCCGCCTCCGAGACGGCAGCCGCGTAGCCGAGCGCCGGAATGGACGGAGCGTCCTCCACGTCATCCTCGATTATGTCTGGTTTTCCCCTATCGGTTTCCCGCCGACCCTCGGCAATCGCGTCGACTTGCTCGTCGACGGGGAGGACGGCTGGCGCGCCGTGGCCGAGGCTCTCCTTTCGGCGCGACGCTCGATTCGAATCACCACCTGGGTGTACGAGCCTTCCCTCGAGCTCTTGCGCCCCGATCCGCTCGCCGAGCCGGAGGTCCGCGAGGCGTACACCATCCAGCGTATCCTGGAATCACGGGCCAACGACGCCGTGCTCGTGCAGCTCCTCCTCTGGGATGTGCCGCTCTTGCCCATGCCCGGCGAGGCGCGTCGCGTCGCGCTCGAGGCCGGGGACCATTTCGAGGTCCTTTCCGAGAAAAACCCCACCGAGCGCCCCCTCTTCGACGAGCGATATCCCTTCTACAACCAGCTCCTCGGCGAGGTGCAGATCGGCTCCTATCACCAGAAGACCGTCGTCGTCGACGGGCGTATCGGGTTTTGCGGCGGCATGAACATGCGCGAGAACGACTGGGATACCCGCCACCACCGCCTCTTCGACCCGGGTCGGTGCCGATTCTCGCGTCCCAGCGCCTTCCGCGCCCGCGTGCAGAGCGGGCACGTCGGCGCCGATCACCCGCCGCGGCACGATTTCATGGCCCGCGTCGAGGGGCCGGCCGTCGCCCACCTCGAAGTGAACTTCCGGGAGCGGTGGAATCGTCTCCTCGAACGCGGCGCGCCCCACGCCGAGCGCTCGACGCCCGTCCCCGAGCCCGAAAGGATCCCCGAACAACCGGGCCGATCCGCCGTGCAGGTCCTGCGCACCATGCCCGCGCCTCACGCCGAGCGCGGCATCCTCGATGGGTACCTGCGCGCCGTCACCGCCGCGCGCCGCCTCATTTACGTCGAGGATCAGTATTTCCGGTCCACCTACGTCAGCGAGGCCATCGCGGAAGCGGCCCGGCGAAACCCCCGCCTCGCCGTCGTGGTCATCACCAGCGAAACCCAGGCAAACCACCCCTTCGCCGGCGCCTGGAGCCACGCGTGTTTCGAGCGCATCCGCGAGGCCATCCCCGATTTCGAGCTGTATTCGCTCCGCTGCGCGGGCCGCGACGGGCGCGGCAAGCGGCGTGTCCAGGAGGTCGACCACCACGGCAAGCTCCTCCTCGTCGACGACGTCTTCGTCATGGTGGGAAGCTGCAACGTGAACGATCGAGGCTTCGAATACGAGGGCGAATGCAACGTCGCCGTCGTGGATCCCGTCTTCGCCGCCACAGCGCGTCTCGGCCTCTTCCGCGATTACATCGGCGACGATCCCAGGCTCGGCCGCACCATCGAGGAGGATGTCCGTATCTTCCGGGAGCACGCCGCGCGAAATGCGGACAGCGCG
>JANMGF010001078.1:0-5091 GCA_031374535.1 Polyangium sp. (in: bacteria) | reverse complement strand
TTCCCGGCCGCGGCGCTCTCGGGCGCGCATTACTCGGCGGCCGAGCTCGGGGAGGGCTGCGATCGGGTCTTCCTCCTGGATCAACGGGATCTCCCGGCGCGCGAGGTGTACGTCACGTTGCGCTCGGCCGAGGAGGTCGCGGAGGCGATCAAGGCGATGGTCGTGCGTGGCGCACCGGCGATCGGGATCGCGGCGGCGTATGGGATGGTGCTCGCCGCGCGCGCGCTCCGTCCCGCGGTCGGGGAGCGGTACGTCGGGGGCCTTCGTGGTGCGGCGCGGGTGCTGGTGGACGCGCGGCCGACGGCGGTGAACCTGTCGTGGGCCGTCACGCGGATGCTCACCGCGGCCGAGGCGCACGCGGGGGACCCGGCGGAGACACGTGTCGCGGCGCTGGCGGCCCTCGCGCGTCGTATCCACGTGGAGGACCTCGAGGCTTGTCGTCGAATGGGTCGGATCGGCGCGGCGCGGATCCCGCACGGCGCCACGATCCTCACCCATTGTAATGCGGGCGCGCTGGCGACGGGTGGGTATGGCACGGCGCTCGGCGTGGTGCGCGCGGCGCAGGAGGCGGGCAAACAGGTGCGTGTGCTCGCGGACGAGACGAGGCCGTACTTGCAAGGCGCGCGTCTCACGGCGTGGGAGCTCTTGCAGGACGGAATCCCCGTCGAGGTGATCACCGACTCGATGGCGGGTCATTTTCTGCGCCGCGGCGAGGTCACGGCGATCGTGGTCGGCGCTGATCGCATCGCGCGAAATGGCGACATCGCGAACAAGATTGGCACGTATGGGCTCGCTTGCCTGGCGCGGGCCCACAGTGTTCCCTTTTATGTGGCTGCGCCGTGGAGCACGGTCGACCTCGCGACGGCGAGCGGCGATCAGATTCCGCTCGAGGAGCGCAGCCGCGACGAGGTCGTCCGGATGGGAGGCGTCGTTCTCGTGCCGGAGGGCGTGCCTGCGCGGCATCCGGCCTTCGATGTCACACCGGCGTCCCTCATCACGGCGATCTTCACCGAGCGTGGCGAATTTGTGCCTGCGGACATCGCGAACGCCCCGCCTTGGGGGGCAGAAATCTGACGGGCGGGGGCACTTATCCCGGCGCTGCCGGTTGCGGCTGCGTTGTCGTTTCGCCTCCGGGGTTTTCGCTCGATGCGCGTCGTGACGTTTCCTTCTCCGCCATCTGGACCGGCCCGAGGAGGGCCGTGACGATTTCCTCGCTTGTGTCCTCCAGCTCGAGGGTCGTCTCGACGTGGCGGACGACTTTGATCCAGAAGTTGCGCGCCTTGAGGGCATCCATCTTCGACGCGCCGCCATTGCCGGCTGCGGTCGCGAGCTTTTCTTTTTGATCTTCGAGTTGCCCGAGCTCACGTCCTGCGTCGAACCAGGCCTCGACCACGCTCCATGTTTTGCCGCCGGGGACGGGGAGCTTCTTCAGGAGCGTGCGTGTTTTCTCTGAAATGCGCGCCGCGGTGAGCTCCACGGCGCCGGCCTCGTCGTGATAGCTGTCCTTCGTGGCGCTGATGCCCCTGGGCAGGAGCTCGTCACGCGCCGCGAGAATGGCCTCGGCGTCTTTGGGGTCGTCCGCGGCCTCGGCGAAGCCGGTGAGCAGGAACCAGGACGCGCGGATCTTGCGGTCGTGTCGCTTGTCGACGGTGGTTTGTTTGTCGGAGATGGCCGTGAGCGCTTTCGAGGTGGAGGCGTCTTGTTCCGACGGGGGACGGGGACGGAGGGGGGTCCGTGGAGGGGGCGTCGGGGGGAGGGGGTGGGACGGTGGGGGAGCGTACGTCGATGACCCGGACGTGCCTGTGGAGGCTGCCGCCTGGGCGTGGTTGCGCACGCTTGGCCGGCCTCTCGGTGGAAGGATGCTTGCGCTGGCGCGCGGGGTGCAGGATAGAGTGTCGCGCATGGCGGAAGCGCAGGTTCCGAGTCCGGAAGCGAGCGAGGACGAGGAGGAGTTCCTCGAACCTGAGCCGCCGCTTGAAGCCCCACCGATGCAGCCGGCCACCTGGTCGCTCCAGGTCGCGAAGGCTGAGCGCACGATCTTCGAGTTATACCGGAGCTGGCGGCAAGGGGTCCTCGAAATTTCGCCGGACTTCAAGCGCCTATTCGTCTGGGACATGCGTCGTCAGGTCCGGCTCGTGGAGTCGGTGCTGGCGCGCCTCCCGCTGCCTGCGTTCTATCTTTCGGAAGAAAATGAGCAAAAGACGATTGTGATCGATGGTCAGCAGCGGTTGACGACGCTTTTCCGTTTCTTGGATGGAGAGCTCGAGCTACGAGGGCTCGAGCTCTTTCCAGAACTTTCTGGGAAAAAATTCATTGATCTGGAAGGTCGGCTCCAGCGCCGCTTCGAGAACACGCCGCTCACCTGCTTCATCATCCAGCCTGGCACCGATGGCGAGGTCAAGTTCCTCGTCTTCGAACGACTGAACGAGGGGGGCGAACCGCTGCATGCTCAGGAGGTACGGCATGCACTGTTTCGCGGGAAGGGCTTGGAGCTGATTTCGAGGCTAGCTTCCGACACGTCCCCGGGTTCCTTTCGTGATGTCGCGGGACTGCACGGCGACGATTCGAGGATGAAAGGAGAGGAGCTCGTTTTGCGCGCGCTCGCGTTTCTGGACCTGGGGCCCGAGCAGTACGTCGGCAACTTGCGGGCTTTCCTGAATGAAGAACTCACTCGCCTGAACATGAGTACGGGACCCGAAAGCAGCTCGGAGCTCGAGGCTCGGTTCCGTCATGCGCTCGCAAGGACGAAGTTCGTCTTCGGCGACCACGCGTTCCGTCGGTACATCGCGAGCAGTGGCGCATGGGTTCGGCAGATCAACGCGTCGATCATGGATGTGGTCCTAGTGGGATTCGATCGGTCCTTTCCGGAGGGGAAGGCGATGTCGGCGGAGGCTGCGATGTTGATCCGCGAGCGTTTCGAGCGGTTGTGCAGCGATCCCTCCTTCCATGGCGCGACCACGCGCACGGTGCACACGACGAGCGCGATCCGCAGGAGGTTCGACCTCTGGATGCAGGAGCTTGGGCATGTTGCATAGCATGTTCCTGGAGGGGTTCCGTTCGTTCGAGGAGCCCACGACGCTCCCGTTCGGGAAGCTCACGCTGATTGCGGGGGCCAACAACGTAGGGAAGAGCTCGGTAATCCAGGCGTTGCTGGCGTTCGTGCAGTCGGAGGAGATGCAGAGCAAGGATCAGCTCCTCTTGAGCGGGCCATGGTGTGACCTGGGGGCTTTCGAGCAGGTCGTATCGGCTAACTTGCCAGCATCTCGACGGGCGTTCTCGATCGGGCTGACGGGAACGAATCGACGGGGTAAAAATACCATTGATTGTGTGTGGTCATTTGGCCCCCCTCAAGATTCATCACTATTGACGGCTTCGATCGTGAGCTGTGAGTTTGCTGCTGGGTATGCGGCAGGGCGCATGGAGCAAATCGATGGCGAATGGTTTTGGGTAGCTGCCCCTCCTGTATCGGAGACGGGCGAGGGATCGTTTGTCAATCCTTGGCGCGTAAATCGGCGGATACGTGACCGTAAGGTGTCCTTTGTCGACATACTCTCCGCGTTCGATGCCGGAACCCAGTACATAGGCCCCTTCCGCGCCCCTCCGCAGCCTCTCTACACGCCTCGCACCTCGCCTGTCGGTCCTCCGCTTGGCCGATACGGCGAGCATACCGCCGAGGTGCTCTTCCGCAACCGCACCCATCGCACCGACGTCCTTACCCCCGGCGCTTCGGATGGCGAGTTCCCTCTCCTCTCCGCCGTCAATGCCTGGTGGTCCTACATCTTCGACGGCAAGCTCGCGCTGCAAATCGATGCCCCGGCGCGCCTCGGCTTCACGCTCGCCATTGACACGCCTTCTGCCGAGCGGCTCGGGCTTGGGCAGGTGGGCCTTGGGCTCTCGCAATCCCTACCCATCATCGCTGCCTCTCTCGTTTCGCGTCCGGATGACTTTTTGATCTTCGAGACCCCGGAGGCCCACCTCCACCCGGGAGCACAGCACCGCCTCACGCATCTTTTTGTCGAACTCGTCCGCCGCGGTCGTCAGGTGGTCGTCGAGACCCATAGCGAGCATGTGGTCAATGCGGCACGCCTCGCCGTCAAGGCGGGGCTTCTCTCCAGGGATGACGTGTCGATCCTCTTCTTCGAGCAGCCAGGAGGGCGCACGGTCTTTCAGAAGATCGACCTCGACCCGCAAGGCCGTGCGCTCAAGTGGCCTGCGGGCTTCTTCGATCAGGCGGCGAAGGATCTGGCGGACCTGATGCGATGACGCCGGTCGTGTTCCTGAACCACGATTTCGTGGACGGAATGGCCCACCGTACGGACCTCGTGCCCGTGGCTATCGGACTCCATGAGGCGCAGCAACGCCTGCAGCCGGAGCCGCTGCGGGTTCATCCGGACATCGGAGTGCAGCCGACGGGCGCCGGGAGCTTCATCCAGTGGGCGAACCGGATGCGTAATGCCTCCGATGATGGGCACAGGATGCTATCGGAGCTACTCCTTCGATTCCTGAGCGGACCCTTTGTGACTGACTTGCCGACCGGCGATCTGGACATCGAGCGCGCAGAGCCACCTCTTCCCGAAAGTCCGGTCTGGCGATGCGAGGCGGTCCGCCATCTGGCACGCCACGCGTTGTCCGTACCAGAGAGGCGGCCGTGGGTGCTGTCGTTCGACCCTCGCTCCACCTTGAGCAAACCGCGGTACCGTTTCGAGCAAGGGAGCGCTGCGGTTGATGTCGAGAACCTGAGGAGCGCTTTGGCTGTCGGGCAGTACCTGGGACAGCTGGCCACCCAGGGACTCGCGGGGACGCTCGCCATTCTGGAAGAAGCCGCGCGCCGCTCGACCCGCCTGATCGTCCTCGATAAGGCTCGCGACTCTGCGCGTCGATGGACGCTGGATTGCAGCACTGCAACGCTGTTCAAAGCGCTCGTACATCTCGATGCGTATGCCGAGGCATTGGACGAGGGGCTCTCTCGCGAACTCGCAGCAGATCGATATTACGCGCGCTGTAGCATTGAGATGTCACGGGAGAGCGCGCAAGTTGGGAAGAGCCCCACGTGCCGCAGGCATCGACTTATTCAAGTGCCCGACCTTGGGG
>JANMGF010001062.1:0-6477 GCA_031374535.1 Polyangium sp. (in: bacteria) | reverse complement strand
AGATGAGAAGGTTTGGGCACGCGGGTCAGGTCCAGTCTCCGCCCTCTCTACACTAATTTCTGGAGGAGCGCTGTCTCATCGGATGTTGGCACAGAGGGCCCGACGCACGACTCTCCCGCCCGCCGGCGCCAGTTGCTGCGTCCGCGCGCCTCCGACCCTGGCCCGCCGGCCCCGGTATCGCGCTGTCCCGCCACGTGGTACCGTCCAGATCCATGCTCTGGCGTCATTGGCTCCTCGTCGCCTCCGTGTTATCGGTCGGGTGTGCGCACGCCTCGGACGACCGACTGCTCACACCGGCGGATAAAGCACGGATCCTCGACGAACAAGCGGCCAGCGAAGACCTGAAGCAAGGCGTCGGGAACAGGTGCGCCGGGTCCACGAAGTTCGTGCGCTCGCAGGCGCGGCAGCGACAGTACGATACGGTGGAAGGCTTCAACACCCGAGGCTGCGGGCCGTAGAGCGACCCGACCCCCTCCCCCCCACGACCCCCCTAGAACTTCCCTCCCGATGTACTACTCTCCCGCCCGCCGGCGCCGGCTGCGTCCGTGCGCCTCCGACCCCCCATGTACGTCGAAATCGTTCGGGCCGCCGAAGAAGCCATCCGCGGCAGCTTGCCCCTCCTCGCCGGCCTGATCCTCGGCGCCTTGACGTTGCTCCTCGCCGAGCGTGTCCTCGCTGGCCGCCTCTCCCTCCCCGTCAAGCGTGTCCTCCACGCCACGGCCCTCCTGCTCGCCCTCGGCGGCGGGCTCGCCTTCGCCTGGAAGATTCGTTGGCTGTGTGACGATGCGTTCATCTCCTTCCGGTACGCGCGTAACTTTGCGCGGGGAGACGGGCTCGTCTTTAATCCGGGCGAGTGGGTCGAGGGATACACCAATTTTCTCTGGACCTTCGTCCTCGGGCTCCTGGCCAAGGTCCGGGTCTCGATCCCGCACGCGGGGCTCTTCGGCAATCTCGCGGCGTACGTGCTGGCGATCGTCTTCGTGGCGCTCGTCGTGCGCAAGACGAGCCCGAAGCCCGGGATCGTGCCTTTCGCCGCGCTCGCCCTCGCCGGGAGCCGTCCGTTTTTTACGTTCGCCTCCTCGGGCCTGGAGACGATGCCGGCCGCGATGCTCGTGGCCGTCGGGATGTGGGCGTCGCTCCGCCGCAATACGTTCTGGGCCGGGCTCGCGTTCGTGGCCGCCGCGCTCACGCGGCCGGATCACCTGCTCCTGTATGGTTGCATGGGGCTCGCGCTCGTCGCCGAGGACCTGATCCACCACGAGGAGCGGCCCTTCTGGCGCAGGCTCGATCTCCGCCGTTACTTCGCGTACGGCGCGCCGCTCGTCCTCTTCTACATTCCGTATTTCCTCTGGCGCTGGCACGCCTACGGCGACTTTTACCCGAACACCTATTACGCGAAGTCGGGGGACCTCGCGTATTATCAGCAGGGCATCGTTTACCTCGCCCATTTCCTCGCCACGAGCGGCGCGGTGGTGTGGCTCCCGCTTTTTATCCTCGCGCTCGGGGGACGGCCTCGCAACAGGGCCGAGACGCGGCTCCGGATCTTCGCCTTCCTCTCGGTCGTCATTTTCGGCCGTTACGTGGTGAAGGTCGGCGGCGATTTCATGGAGCATCGGTTCTTCATTTCACTCCTGCCCATCGTCGCGGCGACGACCGAGATCGCGGTCCGGTACCGCCTCCGCGAGATCGCCCCGCCCCTGCGCGCGGGTCTGGGGGGCGCCGCGGCGCTCGCGGTCGCGCTCGCGGTCTTGCCCGTCCACGTGCTCAAGCCCTTCGAGAAGCGCTGGAACCTCGCGGAGGAGAACACGTTTTACCCGCTGAAGAGCGTCTTCCCGCTCCAGTCCGGCTCGAGTTACGCCGAGCTCGGCCAGCGCGTGCACAACCTCTTCGTGGCCCGCGGCCTGAAACCTCGCCTCGCGATCGATTGCATCGGCCTCGTCGGATGGTACGCGGACGTCCCGATCGTCGACGCCTACGGCCTCGCGAACCGGCGCATCGCGCACAAGCCGATCGAGAAACGCGGCCGGCCAGGGCACGAGAAACGCGGAACGATCGAGGACCTGGTCGCCGAGGGCGCGGTCGTCGATCTGGGCAACCCCTGGGGCGAACCGTTCAAGGACAAGACCCGCGCGAACGTCGACGGCAATACGTTTCATTTCATTCGCTGGGACGCCGAGCTCGTCAAGGCCCTCCGCAGCGCGCGGAGCACGACCTTGCCCGATCCGGCCCGCGATATCTCGCTCCTCGCGCGCACGAGCCGGCAGGAGATCCTCGAGGGGCTCGCGTTTTATCAGGTCTTCCTCGAGCGCCACCCCGACCGGGAAAAGCTGCTCGGCGAGCTGCGCGGCAAGCTCGGGGAGATCGCCGATTTCGAGCGCGGGCTTCCCCAGGGCGCGGTCCTGCGCGGCGGGGGCCTACGCGTCGAGGCGAGCAAACGCCAGCCAGGCGCGACGGGCAAGAGCCTGCTCACGTCCCTGCCGGACGTGGGGGATGGCACCGGGGCCCTGGAGATGGATCTCGGCGTGGTCACGCAACCGGAGCTTCGTTTTGCCCTCGGCGGCCGGCTGAAGGCGGACGTACGCGTGGAATTGGTCGTCGACGGCTCGGTCTTGCGGCGCGCGCGTCCGCGCCTGGAAAAGAAGCTCGCGCCCGAGGCGTGGCGGATCGAGGAGGTCCGGGGGCGGCGGGCCACGTTGCGGATCCTGGACGAGGACAAGGCGTCGGGCGCTGGCATTGTCGTCGACGGGATTCACTGGCCCGGGAACACGCCAAACGACATCCGCGCGCGGCTTCGGGGGAACACCCCCGGCAATGCCGTGGAGCTTTATCGGGCCGCCCGGAAGGAGCTACCCGAATTCGATCCGGACGTCGTGGCCTTCGCGTCGCGGTTTGCCCTCCATCACGCATTCGACGACCGTTTCCCGGAGGGAACGGCCGCCACGGGCACCGCCTTCAGCAAGGAGCCGGCGCTGGGGTCCGTCAGTTCGCAGGAGCCCGTCGATGGTTTCCTCGGGCGCGGCATGGTGAACAGCTTCCACGGCGGCGACGGCGCGAAGGGGCGCCTTGTTTTGCCGGAGATCCCGCTCGACGGGCAACCCATTCACGTCCTCGTGGGCGGCGGGAAGGATTGCCAGAAGACGTTCGTCGGGCTCGAGGTCGACGGGCGGGTCGTGGCGCGGGCGTGTGGGAAAAACGACGAGATCTTGAGGCCGGCGGAGCTCTCGACGAGCGCGCATGCGGGCAAGCGCGGGCGCGTCGTCCTCGTGGACGATTCCACCGGGGGCTGGGGCCACGTGCTCGCGGATGATGTGCTCGTGGTGGCGGTGCCGCAGGCGGATCGGGTGAATTGAGCGCGCGTCAGGGCGCGACGGGCACCGCGGGGACACCCGGGCGGCGGTGGTATAGCTCCATCGCCTTGAACGACCCGTAATCCCTGCGTTCTGCGATCAGCTCGAATGCGCGCCCGATCTCCGCGGGCTTGCTCTTGTCGTAGCAGCTGTCCTCGAGGACCACGAAATGCGCCATCGGCAGGAGCGCCTCGGCTTCGTCCTTGGTCTTCGCGGCCTTGACCGGCGCGGGGAACTCGTACGCCTTGGGCCCGAAGGGCAGGGCGCGCAGGTCCCGCACGTGGAAGAGGCCCTTCGGCGGCGCCTTGGCCGTGCAGCTCAGGACCGCGGTGAGGTCCACGAAACGCGTCTGGATCGGGTTCTCCGGGAGCTTGCCCAGCACCCCGAGGCCCACGCTCTTGCGATCGACGAGGTGCTGCGAGGCGAATTCCCAGAAGAGGAGGTCCGCGGCGATGGAGTTCGCGCCGTCGCTCTTCTTGTCGGGCTCGGCGAAGATGTGCGTGACGCCCATGTCTTGCAATGTCTTGCGAATCGCCTCGGGTGATTCCGCCGCGCCGTACTCGAGGCCAAATTGCCAGAGGTAGGCGTCGAGCACCGTCTCGCGCCAGGTCCCGAGGTGGGCGTGGTTGTCGGGCCAGATGTGCAGGAGCAGCCGCGATCCGGGCGGCGTTGCATGGCCGACGTCCTGCCAGTGGCCCTGGATGGCGAAACGCGCGTCGTATTTCTTCTCGAAGCCGGAGCTCAGGAGGTCGATGCTCTCCTTGAGCGGCGAGCGCGCATGGGCGTGCGTCTGGAAGAAATAAACGTCGCCGCCCCACACGATCTGAAGACCAAAGGACGCCGCGAGCGCGACACGCGCGCCGGTGCCGAACGAGCGCCAGACGAGCAGCGCGATCGCCGCCGTGACCGCCGCCATGAGCGGCATGAGCGCCTGCAGATACCGGTCCTGGTGGTGGACCGAATACCAGATGAAGACGCCCGCGTGCACGAGCAGCACGACGAGCCAGATTCGTTTCGTTTTCTTCAGGAAAGGAAGGCAGCCGAGCAAAAGCGTGAACGCCGAACCAAAGACGGGGACGCTCCGGTGGAACTTCGGCCAGTCATTCGGGGCCCAGGAGAAATCGACGAGCGTGACGAGGGTCTGGAGGAGGCCGTGGAGATCCCGGGTCGGCGCCCATAACTTGCTCTCGACATACCCGTATTTGAACCGGTATCCGGCCTGGTCCGTGAAGGGGTGCGCCTTCAGTTTCGTCGCGAGCAGCGGATAAAGAGGGTCGCCGTAGAAGAGGAAGTTCTTGAGCCATAGCGGCGAGGTCGCCGCGAGGGCCACACCGCCGAGCACGAGCGGCGCCACGATCCACCGGCGCCCGAGCCCCGCCGCGACGCGCCCCCTTAGCGATTGCACCCCGAGGGTGACCGCCCGGACGAAGACGAGGAGCAGCGGCGGCGGCACGAGCATGATCGCGACCGTCTCTTTGGTGAGCGTCGCGGCCGCCATCAGGACGCCGAGCGCCGCGATGTACCGGAGGTCGAGCTCGCGCAGCGTTCGGAAGAGGACGAGCGCGATCGCCGTGCCGAACATCGCGCCGACGTGATCGGCGCCCCCGCTGACCGAGCTATCGTAGAGCAGGACGCCGGGAAAAACGAACCGCGCCGCCCAGACCCAGCGCGGATCGGCGCGCGGCACGAGCCTACGCACGAGCGCCGGGATGCCGACGACGGTCGTCATCACGAAGAGGAAAAACTCGAGGTGGGCCGCGAGCGTCATCTTGTCGAAGAGGCGCCCGGGGACGAGGAAGGCCCACGTGTAAAGGTACGACGTGAAATGCGGGCGCGCCGTGAAGACCCAGCCCTCGACCGCGGGCCGCACCGCCCCGCGCACCGCGTATTGCTCCGCGAGGGCCATGTGTTTCCACCGCGCGTCGAACTGGATGTTCGACGGGGTGATCACATAGAAATAAATCATGCACAGGCCGAGCAGCCCGAATGCGAGGCCAATCGCGGCGAGGCCGAGCCTGGGCCTCGTGGGGGCCGAACGCGCGAGGACGCGGCGCACATGCAACGCATGCCGGTAGAGCGGGACGGAGACGGCGGCGAGGAGCGCGAGGGGAAGGACGAAAAACGTCGTCGTGCGATAAAGCCCGAGCAGGCCGACGACGAACATCAGGACCTCGAAGCCGTAGACCCCGAGCGCCAGGGACACCATAACATGCTCGAGGAGCGGCATCCGCGTCCGGAGGACCCGGTGGAGCACGACGTGGCCGAGGCCGTAACTCGCGGTCCCGACGGTGAGCGTCCCCAGCCAGTAGCCGGCATAACGCCAGAAGAGCCACTTCTGGAAGGGGTAGTGCTTGTGGACCACCCAACCGAAAACGACGATCCCAGCCACGAGCGCCAGCGTGACCAGGGCCTGACGCAGGTAAGCGCGAACCCCGCCGAGCACGCGGGATCCGAGGGGCGCCGACGCTTCGACCGACTCCGACTCCATTACCGGCCGAAGTACTCGCCGCCACCGCCCGCGTCAAGCTGGATCCCGGCTCAGTCGACGCTGTCCTGCTTGCGTGCCCAGATCTCGAGCTTCTTCCACGCGCCCTGGGCCCTGCGTTCGACGAGCAGCTCGAAGCCACGCACGAGCTCGAAGGGCTTCTGGTGCTCGTAACATTGTTTCTCCAGCACGGCGTATTCCGCGGCCGGGAGAAGCGCCTCCGCGGCCTCTTTCGTCGCCGCTTCCTTTTGCGGCGCCGGGAAGACGCGGGCGCGCGGGCCATAAGGCAGGACGTGCAGGTCCGAGACACGATAAAGGCCCCGCGGCGGCGCGTCCGCACCACATCCGAGCACGAGCGCCGCGTCCCGGAAGGGGATCCCGAGCGGCGTCTCCGTCACGCGACCGAAGATGCCGCCCTCGAGGACGCGGCGCCCTTCGAGCCCGGTCCGCGCGTATTCCCAGAAAAGGATGTCGGCCGCGATCGAGTTCGATCCGTCGCTCTCTTTTTCGGGCGCGAGGAAGACATGCGTGACGCCGAGCTCCCGCAGGCGAATGCGTACGCCCTCGGGTGACCCGGCGCGACCATACTCGATGCCGAATTGCCAGAGGTAATTGTCGAGCACCGTGGGTACGCCGGTGCCGAGG
>JANMGF010000991.1:0-6669 GCA_031374535.1 Polyangium sp. (in: bacteria) | reverse complement strand
ATATGCTCCGCGGCGCTCATGAAGTTCTTCCACGCGGCGGACATCCACCTCGACAGTCCACTGCGCGGCCTCGATCGTTACGAGGGGGCGCCCGCGGACAAACTCCGCGGGGCCACGCGCAGGGCCCTCGAGGCGCTCGTCGAGCAATGCATCGGCGAATCCGTCGATTTCCTCCTCATCGCGGGCGACCTCTACGACGGCGACTGGACCGATTACAACACGGGCCTGTTTTTCGTCCGGCAAATGGCGCGCCTGCGTGACGCGGGCATCCGCGTGTTCATCGTCCGTGGCAATCACGACGCGAAGAGCAAGATCCTCCGTTTGCCGGAGGGCGTGCGCGAATTGTCGACCTCCCGCGCGGAGACGGTTCTCCTCGACGACATCGGCGTCGCCGTGCACGGCCGCGGGTATGCGCGGGCCGATACGACCGAGGACCTGGCCCAGACATACCCGTCCCCGCGGCCGGGATATCTGAACATCGGCCTGCTCCACACCGCCGCGGAGGGCCGCGAGGGGCACGCGCCGTATGCCCCGTGCCGCGTCGAGTCCCTCGTCCAGAAGGGCTACGATTACTGGGCCCTCGGGCACGTGCACGCGCGCGAGGTCCTTCACCGCGAGCCGTGGGTCGTTTTTCCTGGCAATTTGCAGGGGCGTCACGCGCGGGAAACCGGACCCAAAGGCGCGAGCCTCGTCGTGGTCGAGGACGGGGCCGTGAAATCGGTCGAGCATCGCGTGCTCGACGTCGCGCGGTGGGCCGCGTGTGAGGTCGACGCGTCGCGGGCGAGGACCCCCGACGACGTGCTCGAGCTTTGCCGCAGCGCGCTCGCCCGCGAGGTCGACACGGCCTCGGGCCGCGGGCTCTGCGCGCGTGTCGTCGTCACGGGGGCGAGCCGCGCGCACGCCGCGCTCTCGCGGGACCCCGACAAGTTCCGGAGCGAGCTCTGCACCCTGGCGAACGACCTCGGCGAGGTGTGGATCGAAAAGGTTCACGTTCGTACGAGGACCCTCGCCGATCTCGACGCGCTCGCCGAGCGTGACGATCCCGTGGGCGCGCTCCTCGGCAAGCTGCGCTGGATCGCCGAGGACGACGTCGAGCTCGCCAAGCTCGGGCGCGAGCTCGACGACATCGCGGGCAAGCTCCCGCCCGAGTATTTCCAGGGCGACGCGGGGCCGCGGATCAAGGACCTCGACGTCGTTCGGCGTATCGTCTCGGAGCTGCCCGACTACCTCCTGCCTGAGCTCTTCGGCGAAGGGGAAGCGCCTTGAAGATCCTCTCGCTCGAGCTCCTTCGCTGGGGTCCCTTCTCGGATCTCGCGCTCGACTTCTCGTCGCCCGCCCGCGCGCTGCACGTCGTCGTGGGCTCGAACGAGGCCGGCAAATCGACGACGCTCCGGGCGGTCACGGGCCTCTTTTTCGGCATCCCCGAGCGCACCACGGACGATCATCGCCACAAGAAGCCCGACCTCCGTATCGGCGGGCGCATCGGGGCCGAGGACGGCGCGGAGCTGTCCGTGGTGCGGCGCAAAGGGCACAAGAAGACGCTGCTCGACGCGAAGGGGGAGGCGGTCGAGGAGGAGCAGCTGCGGCGCTTGCTCGGCAACCTGGAGCAGGGGCAGTTCGAGACCATGTTTGGCCTCTCGCACGATCGCCTCGTCGAGGGCGGGCGCGCGCTCGTGGAGGGGCGCGGCGATCTCGGCGAGAGCCTCTTCGGCGCGGGGCTTGGACAGACGGGACTCTCGGCGCTCCTGCGTAAGCTCGAGCAACGCGCCGAGGACATCTTCGTCCCGCGCGGCCGCACGAAGAAGCTCAACCACGTCATCGAGAAGTTCAAGAAGGCGAAGGACGATCAGAAGTCGCTCTCGCAGCCCGTGCGCGCCTGGGAGGAACACAAGAAGGATCTCGACGCCCAGCGCGAGCGTGCATCTGCGGCGTTGATCGAGCTCGAAGCGCTCCAGCGTGACGTGCGGCGGCTCTCGCGGATCAAGCGTGCGCTCCGGCCGATCGCAGAGCGTGGGGAGATCCTCCTCGCGCTGGAGGTGCGTCAAGGCGTCGTGCTTTTGCCCGAGAGCGCGGCCGAGGATCGACGCATGGCGGAGAAGATCCTCCGCGACTCCGGCCCCCGCGAGGAGCAGCTCGCCGAGGACGTGCGTAGGCTCGACGCCAAGCTCGCGGCGCTCTCCGTGCCCGGGGCCTTGCTCGATAAGGGCCTCGTCGTGCGGCAGATCCGCGAGGAGCTGGGCAGCCATCGCAAGGCGAGCGTCGATGGGACGCGGCTCCGCGGCGAGCTCCGGCAGGTCGAGGACGAGGTGCGGGTGATCTCCGCGCGGCTCGGTCGCGAGGTGAGCGTCGACGGCGCGAACCTCCCGTCCGCGGAGGAGGTGCTCCTGCCCGCGGCGCTCGATCGACGCGTACGCGCGCTCATCAAGCAGAAGGTCGAGCTCGACGCGGGGCAAAAGAGCGCGGAGCAGGCGTTTGCCGCCGCGGAGGATCGGCTCGCGGGCGAGCGTCGTCGTGGGGCGGCCTTGCCCGCGCCTGCGCCCGTGACCACGCTCGCGCGGGCGCTCGAGCTCGCGCAACGCGAGGGCGACCTCGACAAACGGATCCGGGAGCGGTCGAAGGAGGCCGATCAGCTCGGGCAACGCGTCCGCACGCTTCATGCGGCGCTCGCGCTTTTCGAGCTCGCCTTCGATCGGATCGGCACGTTGCCGATGCCCTCACGCGAGACGATCGAGCGCTTCGAGCGGCTCGTCGGGGGCAAGGAGGAGGAGCTTCGCGCGATCGAACGTACGCTCGCGGAGAAGCGGCGCGGGCTCTCGTCGAAGGCGCGCGAGCTCGAGCAGGAGCGGCGGGGCGGCGAGGTGCCGACGGCGCTGGATCTCGCGGCGGCGCGTGCGTCGCGGGACGGGGCCTGGCTTGGCCTTCGTCGTGCGCTCCTCGGGCAACCGTTCGTTCCATCGAGTGACGCCGTGGCCGCCTTCCGCGCGGGCCCCGAGCCGCTCGGGGTCGAGGCTCTCCTCGATTACGAGGCGTCGATCCGGCGCGCCGACGATCTCGCCGATCGCCTGTTTCGCGAGGCGGATCGCGTCGCGCGCGTCACCCAGCTCGCGCTCCAGAAGGACGGGCTCGAGCGCGAGATCGCCGAGCTCGAAGCGAATCGCGTGTCCCTCGAAGCCGAGCGCGGCGAGGCGCTCGAACGGTTCCGCGAGAAGTGGGTCGCGAGCGGCATCACGCCTCTTTCGCCCGCGGAAATGAAGGATTTCCTCGTCCAGTACGAGCGCCTCGCGGACGACGTGCAGCGCTGGCGGGACATCGAAAAGAACCTCGGGGCCGATCGCCTGCGCGCGGCTGATCATGCCGAGGCGCTCGCGGCGGCGCTTTTGCCCCCGGCCGAGGCTTCGGAAGGGATCGCCGCGCTGATCGAGCGGGCGCGCGCCGCGTGCGAGCGCGAGGATCGTGCCCAGAAGGAGCGGGAGGCTCACGCGCGGGATCTCGAGCGCCGCCAGGCCGACGTGGAGCAGGCGCGCGTGTCGCTCGAAAGGCAACGCGCCGAGCTTGGTGCTTGGACCTCCAAGTGGTCCGAGGCCGCCGCCGAGATGGGCCTGCCGCCTGCGACGGGCCCGGCCGAGGCGGAGGAGGTGCTCGTCCTCTTCGGCGAGCTTACGAAGCGGTGCCAGGACGCGCAGGACAAACGCCGCCGGATCGCAGGGATCGAGCGAGACGCGCGGGCCTTCGCGGATCGCGTCGCCGAGGTCGCGCGTGTCGCGGCCCCCGACCTCACGGGCGCGGCGGTGGAGCCTGCGGCCGTGGCGATCGTCGAGCGGTTCTCCGCGGCCGAGAAAGACGACGTCGAGCGGCGCGCCGTGGCGCAGCAGCTCGAAGAAAAGCGGCGCGAGCTTGCCGAGGCCATCCTGAAACGAAGGGCCGCGGAGAACGATCTCGCCGCCCTCTGCTCCGCGGCGCGTGTACCCACGGCCGGAGACCTCCCGATGGCCGAGGAACGTTCGAAGGAGGTGCGTGATCTCCGCGCGAGGCTCGACCCGCTCGTACGTCAGCTCCTCGATGTCGGCGAGGGGCTCGGCATCGACGCGCTCGTCGCGGAGTGCCACGGGTTCACGGGCGACGACGTCGCCACGGCGCTGCGTTCGGTCGAGGAGAAGATCGTGGCGGCGAACAACCAGCGGGCCCAGATCGATCAGGAGATCGGCAAGCTCGAAGAGCGCCTTGGCCTTCTCGACGGCAGCGGCAAGGCCGCCGAGGCTGCCGAAGAGTCGGAGCAACACCTCGCGGCGATGGCCACCCTCGTCGAGGAGTATGCCCGCGCGCGCCTCGCCCACCGGCTGCTCGAGGACGAGATCAAGCAATACCGGGAAAAACACCAGGGACCCATCGTGCGGCGGGCCTCCGAGGTCTTCGAGCGGCTCACGCTCGGGTCGTTCGTGGCGATTCGCGGCGACGACGACGGCGAGGAAGGCCGACCGATCCTGAAATGCGTGCGCCCCGAGGGAAGCCTGGTCGGCGTGGAGGGGCTCAGCGACGGAACCCGCGATCAGCTCTTTTTCGCGTTACGCATGGCGAGCCTCGAGCGCCATTTCGAGCACAACGAGCCCATTCCTTTCGTACTCGACGACATCCTCGTCAACTTCGACGACGCGCGCTCCCGCGCCGCGCTCTCCATCCTCGGCGAGCTCTCGCAGAAGACGCAGGTCCTTTTCTTCACGCACCACGCCCGCGTGGCGGATCTCGCCCGCGAGGCCATGTCGCCGTCCCGGCTTTGCCTCCACGATCTCGATATGCTCGGGGGTCGAGCGCGGCTACGGCCGGCGAGCTGAGCCTTCCCCCGCCCGAATCGTGTACCATAAGCCCTCATGGTCACGACCTCCCCGCGGCGCCTCGCGCTGGCCTTTCCCCTCCTCGTTTCCCTGCTTTTCCTGGGCTGCGGCGACGATCCCGATCCCGCGCCCGCCGCCGTGGCTCCCGCCCTTTCCTGGATGGACTGCGGCGGTGGCTTCGAATGCGCCACGTTTTCCGTGCCCGTGAATCACGACGCGCCGGACGGAAAGACCTTTTCGATTCCCGTCGTGCGCCGCCCCGCCGCGGTTCCCGCTGAGCGTATTGGCTCCTTGCTCGTCAACCCGGGTGGTCCTGGCGGATCCGGCGTCGGCTGGGCGCGGGGGGCGCAGATCGCCTTGCCCCAGCCGATCAAGGATCGATTCGACCTCGTCGGCTTCGATCCCCGCGGCCAGGCGGGCAGCTTGCCCGGGATCGATTGCGTGGACGACCTCGCGCCCGTCATCGCCCTCGATCTCACCCCCGAGGACGACGCCGAGCGCGCGGCCCTCCTCGCCGGAACCGACGCCTTCGTGGCCGCTTGCAAGGCGCGGAGCGGCGAGCTTCTGCCGTTCGTCGGGACAGACGCCATCGTCCGCGACATGGAACTCCTGCGCGAGGCCCTCGGCGACGACAAACTTTCCTATCTAGGTTTTTCCTATGGAACGTTTCTCGGATCCATCTATGCTGACACCTATCCCGAGCGGGTGAGGGCGCTCGTCCTCGACGCGGCGATCGATCCGACGGTCCCCGGGGACGCGTTCATCAAGGGGCAGGCCCTCGCCTTCGAGGCCGAGCTCGAGGCCTTCCTCGCGGATTGCGCGGCGAATCCGGCCTGTGCCTTCCATTCCGGCGGCGATCCCTGGGCCGCGTACGACGCCGTCCAGGCCGCGATCGAAGCTTCCCCTCTGCCGTCGCCGCCGGGCGGGGCGCGAACGCTCGGGCCCGGGGAGTTTGCTTATGGCGTGTCGCAGCCTCTTTATCGGAAATCGCTGTGGAAAGAGCTCGCCGAGGCGCTCGCGCTCGCGGCTGCGGGGGACGGGTCGGGCGTGCTCGCGCTCTCGGATGCGTACGTGGGCCGCGGCAAGGACGGCATGTACAGCGATTCCTTCGAGGTTTATTACGGCGTCACCTCGATCGACACGACGTTCCCCGACGATCCCCTGGTGTACGAGGCCATGACGAACGAGCTTCGGACGAAGGCGCCGCGGCTCGGCGTGTATCTTCCGCACACGGCCCTGCCCTCGGCGCGCTGGCCCTTTTCCCCCTGGCGCACGAATACGCAGGTCTCTGCGAAGGGCGCGCCTCCGATCCTCGTCGTGGGCTCCACCGGGGATCCGGCCACGCCTTATCCCTGGGCCGTCGCGCTCGCGGAGCAGCTCTCTTCCGGGGTTTTACTCACGCGCGAGGGCGCGGGCCACGTCGCATTTCTGAAGGGCAACACGTGTATCGACGAGGCGATCACCGATTACCTCGTGGATCTGGCGGTGCCGCCCGTGGGCACGACGTGCAAATGAATCACGGCGGATCCACGCAGAGCTCGTCGACCAGGAGCACGTCATCGATCCCGTATCCGCCCCAGCCCCCCGCGTTCCCGCTCTCGTAAGACCATACCAGCGACGTGCTCGGGCCCCGGAAGTCGCCCAGGAGGAATTCGACGTCCCGCCAGTCCAGGGGTTCGCCCGCGGGCGCGGCATCGACGTTCGAGGAGACCGTCGTCCTCCCGGACCCTTGCCTCACGTCCAGCGTGACGGTCGGGGAGACGCCGAAGGGGTTCTCAGAGGGGAAATCGACCCATTCGTGAAAGAAGAGGTGCAAGGAAAGCGCGCCCGTCGTGTCCAC
>JANMGF010000990.1:0-3236 GCA_031374535.1 Polyangium sp. (in: bacteria) | reverse complement strand
ATTTCATTTTGAGAATAACCGAGAGTTCAAACGCCAGGCGCTTGTCATAGTCTTCCCGCGCCATGCCCTTTGCAAAACCCGAGGATGTTGATGAAGCCGTCGCCGTCCGTGTCGTCGGTCGGGTTCGGCTCCTCGCCGTCGGTCAGGCCGTCGTCGTCCGAGTCCGCGTCGTTCGGGTCGCTGCCGACCTGCGTCTCGAAGGCGTCGGTCAGCCCGTCGTTGTCGCTGTCGAGCGCCGTGGCGTCGTCGCCGCCGTTGTTCGGATCGAGCTCGCCCGGATCGATCTGGCCGTTGCCGTTCGTGTCCTCGGAGCCGTCCTTGACGCCGCCGTCGTCCGTGTCCGGATCGATCGGCGAGGTCGTCGTGGCGCCGCTGTCGGCGTCCGCGACGCAGTTGCCCGCGGCGGGGTTCGTCGCCGGGCTCGAGCAGTCCTTGCCGCTCTCGGTGCCGTCGAAGAGCCCGTCGTTGTCGCTGTCCGGATCGAGGCCGTTGATGAGCCCGTCGCCGTCCGTGTCGTTGCTCGGGTTCGGCTCCTCGCCGTCGAGCAGGCCGTCGTCGTCCGAGTCTGCGTCGTTGGGATCGGTGCCGAGCTCGCCCTCGAGGTCGTCGGTCAGCCCGTCGCCGTCGCTGTCCAGCGGCGTCCCGTCGTCGGCGCCGTTGCCCGCCGTCGGATCCGTCTCGTTCGCGTCTTTCACGCCGTCGAGGTCGGTGTCCTCGGAGCCGTCTTTCACGCCGCCGTCGTCCGTGTCCGCGTCGAGCGGATCGGTCTTGGTGGCGCCCATGTCGCCGTCCGGCCGGCAGTTGCCCGCGTCCGGATCCGTCGCCGGGCTCGAGCAGCTCTTTCCGAGCTCCGTGCCGTCGAAGAGGCCGTCGTTGTCGCTGTCGGGATCGAGGGCGTTGATGAAGCCGTCCCCGTCCGAGTCGACGCCCGGCGAAGGCTCCTCGCCGTCGGGTACGCCGTCGTCGTCCGAGTCCGCGTCGTTCGGGTCCGTGCCGAGCTGGGTCTCGACCACGTCCGGCAGGCCGTCGCCGTCGGAGTCCAGGCAGCCTTCGTCGGCCGTGCCATCGCAGTCGTTGTCGATGCCGTCGCCGCAGACCTCGGTCCCGGGCTCACCGAGGACCGCGCTGCAGCTCGACGTGCCCATCATGTTGCACGCGAACACGCCCGTCGCCGCGCACGCGCCGACGCCCACCGTGCAAGCCCCGCCGACGTTGAAGCCGTCGTCCACGGTGCCGTCGCAGTCCTGATCCACGCCGTCGCAGGTCTCGACCACGCTGCCGGGCTGCACCGTCGGTACGCAGACCGTCATGCCGCCGGGCGCGCAGGTCGACGCGCCGTCGCTGCAAAGGCCCGGGAGCCCGCTCGCGCACGCCTGGCCTTCCTGGGGCGTGTTGTCGTCGGACGTGCCGTCGCAGTCGTCGTCGATGTTGGTGCAGATCTCGGTGCCGGGTTCGCCGGGGATCGCATCGCAGGCCGACATGCCGTTCGGCAAGCAGGCGACCGAGCCCGCGGCGAGGCAAGCGCCCACGCCGTCGGAGCACGCCATGCCGACGTTGAAGCCCTCGTCGATCATGCCGTTGCAGTCGTTGTCCTTGCCATCGCAGATCTCCGCGCCCGAGGGCACGCAGACGCACGTCTTCGTCACGACGTCGCAGGTCGGCGTGGCTCCGCCGCAGCTCACGTCGGTCAGACACTCGACGCAGGTGCGTCGCTGCCACGTCGCAGACCGGCGTGGGCATCGAGCAGTTCGCGTCCGTCTCGCACTTGTCGATGACGATGGGCGTCGGCGGCTCGCCGCTCGTCGGCCCGTTTCCGTCGGTCGGCGTGTCCTCGGCCAGCGCGCCTTGTTGGCCCGCAGCGTTGATCACCGCCTGGTTGTTGATCGTGCCCGACGCGTCCGCGTTCACCGTGACCCGGAACTTCACGGTCGTCGTGTCGCCCACGAGCATCGTCCCGCCGGTCGCGGCGTTTGCCCCCGCGCCGAGCCGCAGGACGATCGTGCTCGTCCCGGCGATGTATTCGCCCTGATCGTCGGCCGTCGCGTCGGTCTTCACGCCCGTGTTTGGCCCGGCCAACACCTCGATCGTCCCCGGGACGTACGTCACGCCCATGGGGATCACGTCCGTGAGCACGGTGTTCACCGCGGTGTCGTTGCCGGTGTTCGTCACGACGACCGTGTACTCGACGGTGTCACCCACGAGGAGCGCGCCGCCGTTCACGTCGACGGCCGTCTTGAGCGACGTCGAGAAGTCGGGCTTGAACGTGGGGATCGACGTCACGAACCCGGCGAGCCAGTACTGGTCGCCAGTGCTCGTCGCCGAGATCGGCGCGGACGTCAGGCCCACCGTGAGCTTGCTCGTGATGTCCACGATGTCCATGTCCATGCCCGAGAAGCTGCCGGCCGTGCCGGCGAGCTGGGGCAGGTCACCCACCACGGTCACGGGGACGCCGAGGTTCGACCGCGTGCGGTTGAAGAAGTTGTTGTCCGGGTTCAGCGCGTTCGTCAGGGCGGCGCCGCCGTTGAAGAAGAACTGATCGCCGGTGAGCGTCGTGTCGCCCTCGAACGCGACAACGCCGAGCTTGGCATCGGCGAACGCCGGCGGGACGAGGAAGCCGGAGAGGTTCACATTCTGCGGGCTGCCGTTGGCCACCACGTCGAGCCCGTCGAAGATCGTCAGGTTGCGCGGCGGATCCGAGTCGCGTTCGTAGAGCACGACCATCCACCAGCCGGCGAACGTCGTCTCGTCGGTGACCCCATCCGTGGGCTCGACGTCGACGCCCGAGATGCGGTACGCGCCGGAGCCTTGCGCCTGAACGAGCGTCGTGACGTCGACGACGCTCTGGTAGGAGTTGTTGTTCGACGTGTAGCTCAGGGGCGCCGTCAGCGCCTGGCTGAAGCCGCCCGGCCTGTCGAGCGTGGCCGTGACGTCGGAGCCCGCGGCGTTGCGGGTCGCCGCCCAGTAGACGTAGGCGTGCGTGACCGACGCGCCGGCCGGGATCGTGAGGATCGCGGTGCTCCGCGCCTGCGCTGGTGTGATCGTGTTGTTCGCCTGGGCCTGCGCGGCGCCCGGCGCCTGCGAGCGCCACAGGATGTCGATGCCGCTGTCGGTCGTCGCGTTGTTGCCGCAGGCCCCGACGGTGCCCTGCACGGTCGGGGGCGGGTTGCCCGCGCAGTCGTAGCCGAGCGTGTTGCCGATGAGGATGAAGTCGCCCTTCTGATCGACCTGCACGCGCA
>JANMGF010000946.1:0-1255 GCA_031374535.1 Polyangium sp. (in: bacteria) | reverse complement strand
CGAGCGTCTCGCTCACGATACGGATCGTGTAGGGGAACTGCTCCGGCGCCGGGATCATCCGCGACAGCGCGCGCTCTGCGAGGGCTCCGTGGCCGATCTCACGCCGACCGGGGCCGCGCATCGGCTTTGTCTCGCCCGTCGAGAAGGGAGGGAAGTTGTAGTGGAGGTAGAAGCGCTTCCACGTCTCGCCCATCAGGCCGTCGATCTTCTGTTCGTCGGTCGAGGTGCCGAGGGTCGTCGCGACGATCGCCTGGGTCTCGCCGCGCTGGAACAGCGAGGAGCCGTGGACGCGCGGGAGGAGGCCGACCTCGCAGACGATGGGGCGCACGGTGGTGGTGTTGCGGCCGTCGATGCGCTTGCTCTCGTTCAGGATGAAGGAGCGGACGACGTGGGCCTTGCGCTCCTCGAACTCCGCCTTGATGAGCTTCTCGCTCGCGGCGTACTTCTCGACCCCGAGCTCGCCGAGGAGCGTCTCGCCGAGCTTCTTCTTGAGGCTCGAATACCCCTCGTAGCGGGCCTTCTTGTCGGTCACGCGGGTCGCCGACTTCAGATCGTTGTCGACGATCTCGGCGACGCGCGCCTTGATCCCCGCGTCGAGCTGCGGCGCCGTGAACGTCTTCTTCGGCTTGCCGACCGCCTGGCGCACGCGCTCGATGAGGTCGAGCACCGGTTGCGCCGTCTCGTGCGCGAACATGAGGGCGTCGATGAGGTCACTCTCGGTCGCCTCTGCGGCGCCGCCCTCGACCATCACGATCGCGTCGCGCGAGCAGGCGACGACGAGGTCGATGTCGCACTCCTCGATCTCGGCCGCCGTCGGGTACGCCACGAACTCGCCTGCCTTGCGGCCGACGCGGACGCCGACGATGGGCCCGTTCCAGGGGATGTCCGAGATGTGCAGGGCCGCGCTCGCGCCGGTCAGCGCCAGGACGTCGGCCTTGTTTTGCTTGTCGCTCGAGAGGACGGTCGCGATGATCTGCGTGTCCTTCTTGAACCCCTCGGGGAAGAGGGGACGGAGCGGGCGGTCCATGAGGCGGCAGGCGAGGATCTCCTCGTCGCGCTGGCGCGCCTCGCGCTTGAAGAAGCCGCCCGGGATCTTGCCGGCGGCGTACGTCTTCTCGACGTACTCGCAGGTGAGCGGGAAGAAATCGAGGCCGGGGCGCTCGTCGCCGCTTACGGCGGTAACGAGGACCATGCTCTCACCGTAGGTGACGAGGACGGCGCCGTGCGCTTGCTTGGCGAGGCGTCCCGTCTCGAA
>JANMGF010000940.1:0-3516 GCA_031374535.1 Polyangium sp. (in: bacteria) | reverse complement strand
GCCGCCGAGCGCGCGCGGGCAAGGCTGCGTTTGCTGACGAGTATCCCCGGGCGGCAACAACGTTCGGTCGAGCTGTTCGAGGGGCGCGTGGCGCTCTTCGTCTACGACAAGGGGATCCTCGATCAGGAGGACATCGCGGCCGCGAGTTTGCTCGTGTTCGGGCGGAGCCTGGAGCCGACGATGAAGCGGATCGGATCGAGGATGTTCATCTCGCCCGGGCCGATCGGATCGCCGGGCGGGGGCAGCGGGGTGATCGAGGAGACGCCGTCGGGCGGGGTGCGCGTGGAGATCCGGAACGCGAACGGGGCGGTGACCGCGGAGGACGTGCTCGGCGGAGGGCCGAGCCTGCCAGGCGTCAAGATGCGGGTGCAGGGTGACAAGAGCAGCGGATGAGACGGAGGCGCCCGAGGCCGCGTCGGGTCTTCGGGTCGCGGTCTTCGGGGGGAGCTTCAACCCGCCCCACGTCGCGCACGTGCTGGCAGCGGTGTACGTGCTCTCGACGGAGCCCGTGGACGAGGTGCTCGTGGTGCCTGTGTACCGGCATCCGTTCGCGAAGGAGCTGGCGCCGTACGAGGATCGCCTCGAGATGTGTCGGCTCGCGTTCGGCTGGATCCCGAGGGTCCGCGTGTCGACCGTGGAGCGGGAGCTCGGGGGCGAGAGCCTGACGTTGCGGACGCTCGAGCATCTTCGCGGGACGTTTCCCGACTGGTCGATGCGGCTCTTGCTCGGCGCGGATGTGATCGCGGATCTGCCGAAGTGGCATCGCTTCGATCGGATCTCGGAGATCGCGTCGCCGCTCTTCGTGGGCCGCGCAGGCGTGACGACGGAGGGCGCGCCGGAGCCGATCTTGCCGCGGATCTCGAGCACCGAGGTGCGGGAGGCGATCGGGCGCTTCGATCTCGAACGCGTGGAGAAGCTCGTGCCGCGGGAGGTGATCACCTACGCCGTGCGGCAAGGTCTTTACCGGAGGAGCTGATGGCCACGCAGACGAGCGTGTTCATTCTCGGCGCGGGGAAGGTGGGCGCGGGGCTCGCGCGGGCGCTGCGTCGCGTGGGGTACGTGGTGACGTTGCGGCCCCAGCGAAGGGGGCTGCCGGCGCGGCGCATCGAGGCTTCATTCGTGATCCTCGCGGTGCGGGATCGGGAGCTTTCGCCGATCGCGGAGCGGCTGCGGGACGCAGGGCTCGTCGGGCACAAGAAGGTCGTGGTCGTGCACTGCGCGGGGGCGCTCGGGCCGGAGCCCCTCGCGGCGCTGCGGAGCAAAAACGTCGCGGTCGCGCAGATGCACCCGATGATCTCGTTCGCGTCGACGACGGCGGCGCCGTCGCTCGTGCGGGGACAGCTGCACGTGGATGGAGATGCGCGCGCGGTGCGGGCGGCGTCTGCGCTCGGACGGAAGCTCGGGATGACGCCGCGGACGATCGCAGGGATCGATCGCGTACTTTATCATGCGGCGGCGGGGCTCGTGGCGAACGGGGCGGCGGCGCTCGCGGCGGGAGGCGTGGATCTCTTGGGGCGCGCAGGCGTGCCGGCGGACACGGCCGCGGCGATGCTGGGGCCGCTCCTCCGGAGCGTCGCGGACAACGTGGAAACGATGGGTTTGCCGGCGGCGCTGACAGGGCCGGTACGGCGCGGGGACGCGGCAGGCGTGGGCCGGCACCTCGAGATGCTGGAGCGCGAGGCGCCGCACCTCGTGCCGCTGTACGTGGCGGCTTCGAGGCTCCAATTGCCGCTCGCGCGCGCCCTGGGCGATGCTTCGGCGGAAAGCTTCGACGCCATCGAATCCGCGCTCGTGAAGACGCGCGGCGGGGCCTGAAAAGCGTTGCGGTAGGCGAGGCGCGGGGCCTACGCTGGGGCAAGCCGTGGCGGACGCTGGAACACGCACTTCCCCGCTCGATCGGTCTTCACCCGCGGAGAACGGGGATGTCCGCCTCGAAGGAGCGTTCGGCGTGCGCGCGGCGCTGCGTGGGCTCGCGGCGGTCGACGAGCTCTTCTGCGCGAAGGGCGCGAGTGGCGTGGTCGTGCTGCACGGGCCCCGCGCGACGCTGCAAGCCGTGGGAGCACACGCGGCGCGGCGAGCGCAGGTGGTGGGGCGCGCGTGTGTGCGGGTCGCCGAGGGCGCGTGGGACGAGCCGTGGCGAGAGATCGCGGCGCACGTGGGGATCGGCGACGTGGTGGAGCCACGCCTCGTGGCCGCGCGGATCCTGGGCGCGGCGAACGGGGCGATGATCGTGGTGTCCGAGGGGACGCCGACGTGCTGGGGACAGGCGGTCGTGGAGGAGATGGCGCGGCTCTTCGTGGCGCCGCGGGCCGGCGTGTCGCCGCTCGTGCTGGTGCTGCGGGAGGTGGCATCGGCGCCGGTAGGCGCGCGCCTCGTGCAGATCGATCCGATCGCGTCGGCCGAGGATCTGCGGCGCTGGTGGGAGGCGATCGCGCAGGCGGCGGAGCTTCGTCTCGGCGCGGAAGAGGGGAGGCTCGAAGCGCTCGAGCGCTGGTGGTCGGCAGCTCGACGCGCGCCGCTCGATGGGCGGGCCGAGGCGCTGGTGCTCGAACCGGGGCAGGGTCGGCTCTGCGCGCGGCTCGCGCTGGTGGCGCGGAGTTTTCCCGTCGCGGAGGCGAGTCGGCTCGGCGCGATCACGGACGTGGAGGCGCTGGTCGCGCGGGGCGTGGCGACGATCGATGCGTCGGGCGCGCTGAAGATCACGGGGGCGGCGCCGATCGAGCTCGAGACGGATCGGGAGGATGCGGCCGCGGTGGCGAGCGCCCTCGAAGCGGTGTTCCCGGCCGATCCCTGGGCGATGTTGCGCGCGGCCGAGCTGTGGGCGCGGGCGGGTCGGGCCGATCGAGCCGAGCCCCTCGCGACGCGTGCGCTCGCAGGGGTCGCGGAGCCTTCGGCGCGCGTGGATTTCTGGCGACGGTGGGAGGCAACGCTCGCGTTGTTCCCGGACGAGGCGACGACGAAGGCGTTCCTGCGGTCGGCGGAGCTTGCGCTTCGTGTGGGCGACGCGGAGCGGGCGACGGCGTTCGCAAGGGCGGCGGCGGCGCGGGATGGCAACGCGCCGGAGGTGATGATCACGCTCGGCAAGGCGCTCAGCGCCGAGGGCGATCTGACGACGGCGACGATCGTGCTCGAGCGGGCGATGGGGGTTTGGGGGCACAGCGCTGCGAAGCAGGGCGGAGCCCCCAACGTCGAACCAAACAGGGCGGAGGCGCGTGGGGCGCGGGCGCGAGCGGCGGTGGAGCTCGCGGAGGTGCGGTACACGGCCGGCGATCTCGAGGCGGCGCGCAGGTTCGCCGAGGAGGCGCTGGAGGGCGCGTCGGATCTCGGGACGAGGCTCGGGGCGCGGAACGTGCTCGGCAAGCTCCTGCTCGCGGCGGCGTCGTGGAGCGAGGCGGAGGCACATTTCGCGGCCGACGCGTGGGAAGCGGCCTGCGGAGGCGAGGGGATCGCGGAGCTGCGGGCGCGGCTGAACCGAGCGATCGCTCTGCTCTCGACAGGTCGGCTCGATGAAGCGCG
>JANMGF010000894.1:0-6840 GCA_031374535.1 Polyangium sp. (in: bacteria) | reverse complement strand
CGCCTTGACCTCCGAAGCCGCAGCGGCCCGCATGTATCGGCGATACCCGACGAGGGCAATCGCCGCGAGCACGCCGATCATCGCCACCACGATCATCAGCTCGGACAGCGTGAACCCACGGCGCTTTGCGTAGGTCCTGGGCCGTCGTCCGAGCTGCATCGTGACAGAGGACATTGCACGGCTCGTGCCACACGCGCCACACGCGAAGGGCGCCCCCGCGCGGGACCCCAGCGAAGAACGATCCGGGGCGAGAGTGCTATGTTCTCCGAGGTTTTCGTGGATCACGGTCGATCCTCCGGGCCGAGGGCCTGATGCCTGGAAAAGGACACGGTGACCAAAATTGTCACCGGCGGGCGTCTCGCGGTGACGATTCTCGTCGCACCCCCGCGGGAGCCTGGGCAGCCGGGATCGCGCCTTCCGTATCGTCCTCTTCGTCGGCAGGCGCGCCCGTATCGAGGCCATGCTTGGCGAGGCGGTAACGTAACGATCGAAAGGTGACGCCGAGCAATCGCGCCGCCGCCGTACGTACGCCGCCGCTCCGCTCGAGCGCCTGAAGCATGAGGCGCCGCTCGACCTCGCCGAGCACGTCGTCGAGCACGCAGCCCTCGGCCGGGAGCTCCGATAAAAAGGGCGCAGGGCTCGCCGAGAGGCCACTCACCTGCGAGGGCAAATCCCCGAGGCCAATCGCGTGGCCCGAGGCGAGCGCCACCGCGCGTTCGATCATGTTCTCGAGCTCGCGCACGTTGCCCGGGAATTTGTACGCGTCGAGCACGCGTAATGCGTCCGGCGTCAATCCCCTGACGTCCTTGCCGAGCTCATTGGCGAAACGACGGACGAAACGCTCGGCGAGCCGCGCGACGTCGCCGGCGCGGTCCCGCAAAGGAGGGAGCTCGATCCGGATGACGTTGAGGCGATAGTAGAGGTCCTGCCGGAACTTGTTCTCGCGGACGTCGGACTCGACGTCACGGTTCGTCGCGGCGAGGACACGCACGTCGACGGGGAGCTCGGCCGCCCCACCCACGGGCCGCACCTTGCGCTCCTGGAGGACGCGGAGGAGCTTCACCTGGAGCGAGGCAGGCAGCTCGCCGACCTCGTCGAGGAGCACCGTGCCGCCGTCGGCCTCCCGAAAGAGGCCAAGCGAACGCGTGCCCGCGCCGGTGAACGCGCCTTTCTCGTGCCCGAAGAGCTCACTCTCCATGAGCGCCTCGGGCAAGGCGCCGCAGTTGACCACGAGGAAAGGCTTTTCCGCGCGATCGCTTCGTTCGTGAAGGGCCCGCGCGACGCGCTCCTTGCCCGTGCCGCTCTCGCCCGTGATGAGGACGGTGGTGCGCGTGGGCGCGATCTTGCCGACGATCTCGGCGACGCGGCCCATGGCGGGGCTCGCGAAGATGTCGTTCTCCGAGGGCTCGAGGCGGGAGATGTGGGCGCGGAGGCGCTGGTTCTCGAGGAGGATGTTGTTCTTCTCGAGGGCCTTCTGCGCGAGGGCGGTGACCTCGGCAGGCGAGAAAGGTTTGCCCACGAAGTCGTAGGCGCCCTTCTTCATGGCATCGAGCGCGTTCTCGACGCTCGAATGCGCCGTCATGACGATGACCTCGGTCGCGTTCGAGCGAAGCTTGGCCGCCGTGAGGACCTCGATCCCCGAGCCGTCGGGCATCACGAGGTCGGTGATCACGAGCGGAAAAGGCTGCGGGTTCTGCTGCAAGGCCTCGATGGCAGCGCGCACCCCCGGCGCAGCCACGACCTCGATTCCTTGACGCCGAAAGGCGATCTCGAGGACCTGCCTGAGCGCGGGTTCGTCATCGACGACCAGGATCTTGGTCGGAGTGGGCGGGACGCTGAGCGGCATGGAGGCCATCCTGCTCAAATTATCACGGCGTCCGCACCGCGCGCAGTATCTCGCAGCGTTGTCCGCGCGTGATGCCGCGTATCTCTCGGCGCTCGCCGAAAGACGCGCCGCGTCTCCTGTCAACGGGTTGTCACTTGCAGGCGGAAGGATCGATCAGGCCCGAGGGCGTGCGGTCCTGGACGACAAACGTGGTGCGCGCGCTCTCGTCCTCGCCGAGGGCCTGGGCGACCCAGGCGAGATCGCAGAGGTCGGCTTCGAGCTGGATCTCGTAGCGGCCGTCGCGGTCGCGGTCCTCGACGACCACGCCTTCGCCCGTGCGTTCGTTGAAGACGATGACGAGGGCGCCTGCGAGGCAAGGGCCTGAGAGGGTCCAGGTGCCAGGCGCGGCCTCGGGCGAGATGGTGTCCGGAGGCTCGGGCGGGGGCAGGGGCAGGGTCGGGCTCAGGCAACCCGGGAGCGCCACGAGGACGGCGGCAGCGAGGAACCGGAGCAAGGAACGACGACCCATCACGAAGGTGCTCGCTGCACGGCGCATGCCCGGCGACGAACCCCGGAAAACCGGGGCAGAAGGCACAGCGGTGGGTGGCCTATCGGCAACTACGTTGACAAGGTGCGCCCGTCGGTTTGCACGACGCGGAGGCTCACGCGGCGCTTCGGGGCTTCGGGGGCGTCCTCGGCGTCGGGATCGAGGAGCTCGCCGACGAGGTCGTAGTCGCTGGCCTGGGTGATACGCACGCGCCGGATCTCGCCGGGACGCGCCTCGCCGCCCGAGAGGTAGACCTGGCCGTCGATGTCCGGGGCCTGGCCGCGGTGACGGCCCATCATCACGAACTCGTGCTCGTCGCTCGTGCCTTCGACGAGGACCTCGAGCTCGCGGCCGATGAGGGCGGCGTTTTTCTTGTGCGCGATGCGCCGCTGGAGGGTCATGAGCTTGCGATGGCGGTTCGAGGCGACGCGCGCCGGGACCTTGTCGGGAAAGTCCGCGCTGCGGGAGGTGTCCTCGTCGGAGTACCGGAAGACGCCGACCCGATCGAACTCGGCCCAGGTGACGAAGTCCGAGAGCTCCTTGAACTCCTCGTCGGTCTCGCCGGGGTGGCCGACGATGAAGGCGGTGCGGAAGACGAGGTCCGGGACGTCCGTGCGTAGGCGCGTGACGAGCTTGCGGAGGCGCTCGCCGCCGTGGCCGCGGCGCATGCGGCGGAGCATGGCGTCGGCGGCGTGCTGGAGCGGCATGTCGACGTAGGGGACGACGCGCGGGTGATGGGCGATGAGATCGATGAGCTCGTCGGTGAGGGTCTCGGGGTAGAGGTAAAAGAGGCGCGCCCAGTGGAGGCCGGGGACGTCGGCGACGCGGCGCACGAGCTCGGCGAGGGAAGGGCGGGATCCGGCGGGGAGGTCGCGGCCGTAGGCGATGGTGTCCTGCGAGACGAGGTTGACCTCGCGGACGCCCGCGGCGACGAGCTGCTCGACCTCGGCGACGACGTCCTCCACGGGGCGGGAGCGCTGTCCGCCGCGGAGCTGGGGGATGACGCAGAAGGAGCAGGTGCGGTTGCAGCCCTCGGCGATCTTCACGTAGGCGCTGCCGCCGGGCGTGGAGAGGGTGCGGGGATCGGAGGCGCGGACGACCCAGTCGGCGGGGTTGCCGACGAGGAGGCGCTCGGCCTTGCCCGTGAGGACCTGCTCGAGCTTGAGCATGTCGCTCGAGCCGAGGATGTGATCGACCTCGGGCATCTCGTCGGCGATCTCGGTGGGATGCCTCTGCGAGAGGCAGCCGGCGACGACGAGCTTTTTGAGGTGTCCGTCGTCCTTGAGCTTGGCCATCTCGAAGATCGCGTCGATCGACTCTTTTTTCGCCTCGCCGATGAAGCCGCAGGTGTTGACGACGATGACCTCGGCGTCCTCGGGGGCGGGGACGTGGTCGTAGCCGGCGCGGCGCGCGACGCCGAGCATGACCTCGGAGTCGACGCGGTTCTTGGGGCAGCCAAGCGAGACGAAATGAATCTTTTTGGTAGAGGCGCTCATTCAGGCTTCCATGCGGGAGACGAAGCGCTCGAAGAGGTAGAGCGCGTCGTGGGGGCCGGCGGCGGCCTCGGGGTGGTACTGGACCGAAAAGGCCGAGAGGCCAGGGAGATCGAGGCCCTCGCTGGTGCCGTCGTTGAGGTGCACGTGGGTCGTGCGTGCTTTGCCCTCGAGCGAGGCGAGGTCGACCGCGAAGCCATGGTTCTGCGTGGTGATCTCCACGCGGCCGGTGTCGAGGTCCTTGACCGGCTGGTTGATGCCGCGGTGGCCGAACTTGAGCTTGTACGTGCGGCCGCCCATGGCGAGCGCGAGGATCTGGTGGCCAAGGCAGATCCCGAAGAGCGGCTTTTTGCCGACGAGCGCGCGTACGGTGTCGATGGCGTAGGGGACGGCGGCGGGATCGCCCGGGCCATTGGAGACGAAGATGCCGTCGGGCGCGAGATCGAGGATCTCGGCGGCGGTCGCGTGCGCGGGGACGACGGTGACGCGGCAGCCGACGTCGACGAGCGAACGCAGGATGTTGCGTTTGATGCCGAGGTCGATGCAGACGACGTGTGGGTCGGCGTTGCTCTTGCGGGGGACGTTCGTGCCGAGGGCGCTCGATCCCTCGGTCCAGACGTAGGGTTCTTTGGGCGTCACGCGCTGGACGAGATCGAGGCCCTCCATCGAAGGAGCCTCGCGGGCGCGGCGGATGAGCTCTTCGGGGGAGGCTCGGCCGATCGCGCCGTTCTGCGCGCCGCGGTCGCGAATCGTGCGCGTGAGGAGGCGCGTGTCGATGCCGGCGATCGCCACGACGCCATGCCGCGTGAGGTAGGCGTCGAGGGACTCGGTGGAGCGGAAGTTGAAGGGCGAAGACGAGAGGTCACGCACGATGAAACCGGCGACGTGGGGCGCGCCCGAGGTGCTCTCGTCGTCCTCGCGGTTGATGCCGGTGTTGCCGATCTGCGGGGCGGTCATCGTGACGATTTGCCCGCTATACGAGGGATCGGTGAGGACCTCCTGGTAGCCGGTCATGCCCGTCGTGAAGACGACCTCGCCCAGGGCGATGCCCGGTGCGCCCCAGGCGATGCCTTCGAACGTGGTGCCGTCCGCGAGGCAAAGATACGCGCGTTCGCCGCTCATGATGCGCCTCCGGGGGGGTTGGAGAAGATGTCGTGTACGACGCGGCCCGAAGCCATGGTGAGCTCGACCGAGCCCGTGACGTCCTTGCCGAGGAAGGGAGTGTTTTTGCTTTTGGATCGCAGGCGGCCTGGATCCACGGTCCAGCGGCGCGCGGGGTCGACGAGGCAAAGCTCGGCGAGGGCGCCTTCGCGTAACGTGGGCGCCGAGAGGCCCACGATGCGGGCAGGCGCGGCGGTGAGGGCGTCGACGAGCCGCGCGAGCGGGACCGCGCCTTCACGCACGCGGGCGAGGAGGAGCGGGAGCACGAGCTCGAGGCCAATCATGCCAGGCGAGGCCTCGGCGAACTCGCAGTCCTTTTCGAGCGAGGAGTGCGGGGCATGGTCGGTGGCGACAGCGTCGATCGTGCCGTCGGCGAGGGCCTCCGAGAGCGCGGCGACGTCCTCGGGCTCGCGGAGCGGAGGGTTGACCTTGCAGGCGGTGTCGTAGCCGATCACCGCGGCGTCCGTGAGCGTGAGGTGGTGGGGCGTGACCTCGGCGGTGACGCGGATCCCGCGGGCCTTGGCCTCGCGAATGATACGGACGGCGCCGCGGGAGGAGACGTGGGCGACGTGGTACTTGGCGCCCGTGACCTCGGCGAGGAGGACGTCGCGCGCGACGATGATGTCCTCGGCGACGCGAGGCCAGCCGCGCAGGCCGAGCCGCGTGGAGACGGCGCCCTCGTGCATGAGCGCGCCTTCGGTGAGCGCGTGATCCTCGGCGTGCTGGATGACGGGGAGGTCGAAGTTCGCGGCGTATTCGAGGGCGCGGCGCATGACGGCGCTGGAGGTGACGCAGCGGCCATCGTCGGAGACGGCGACGGCGCCGGCGTCCTTGAGGTCGGCCATCTCGACGAGCTCGGTGCCCTTCTGGCCGATGGTGATCGCGCCGATCGGGTGGAGCGCGGGGCCGCCGACTTCGCGGGCCCGGGCGAGCATGGCCTCGGTGATGCTCCGCGTGTCGTTCACAGGCCGCGTGTTGGGCATGACGCAGACATGCGCGAACCCGCCCGCGGCGGCGGCGGCGAGGCCGGAGGCGATGTCTTCCTTGTACTCCTGACCCGGCTCGCGGAGGTGGGCGTGGAGGTCCACGAAGGCCGGCAAAAGCAGGAGCCCGTTGCCGCGGACGACGCGGGTTCGCTCGGACGCGAGGATCTCCGCCGTCGCAGCGCCGCTGCCGATACGCGTGATGGTTCCGCCCTCGACGACGACGTCCACGATCGCGTCGAGGTTCGTCCGGGGATCGACCGCGCGCACGGAGGCGAAGACGAGCAGGTCGTCCTTTTTCTGGGGACCGAACATCGGACCGCCCTCTAGCATTTTTGTTTGCAGGGGGCTCGCAAGGCGCGACCTGGGCCACGAAGCCTGCCCGATCGTGGTGTTATCGGGGTTCGGCGGCGTCGGCTCGGCTGTCAGGGAACACGGAACGTGTGACGAGGGGAGAGGTTCGCCGGAGCGCGAATCGTTTGGAGGTCAAACGAGCTTGAGGGCGCCGGCGACGTCGAGGCGGCCGCGGAGGACGCCCTTGCCGCGGTCGCTCTCGGCCATGGAGAGGGGCGTGGCGCTCTGGAGCAGGGCGGAGCGGACGGCGCGCGGATCGGGCTTCTTGCCGCGGGAGATCTGGACGCTGAGGAGGAGGGCGGCGACGCCTGCGACCATGGCAGCGGCGAAGGTCGCGCCGCTTTGCGCGACGGTCCCGCCGCCGGGGGCCGCGCCGATGAGGCCCTCGCCCGGAGCGACGATGCCGCTGTCGCGGTAGGTCGGGCCCCACATGCCGAAGTGGAGGAGCTTGCCCTCGGCATCCTCGGCCCCGACGGC
>JANMGF010000882.1:0-14532 GCA_031374535.1 Polyangium sp. (in: bacteria) | reverse complement strand
ATCGAGAGCGGGTGTCCGAGGAGCGCGAGCGCCTCGCAGCCGATCTCGATCGCCTCCGTGAACTTGCCGTGCGAGGTGAGGTTGTAGATGCGTTGCCTGTGGATCGACGCGCGGTCGAGGTCCGTCGTCGTCCGCCGCATGAGCGCGGCGAAGAGGTCCTCGGCCCGCGCGGAATCACCGCTCAGATAGGCGCACTGGCCGCCTTCGAGGTAAAGCGAGGCGCATGATTCGTGATGCGTGTCCCAGTCACCCTCGCGGAGCAGCTCGATGCCGGCGCGCGTGTATTCGACGCCGGCGTGATAAGCCGTCGCGGCCTTCGCCCGGCGGCCGGCGCGCAGATTCAGCTCTGCGAGATCGATTCGCTCCGCGGACGCGGTGAGCCCTGCCGCGCCGAGGTTCAGGTGATGAACGAGCTCGAGCAGGTCCTCATCCCGAGGCCGCTCCGCCCGTTGTCGCAAAAGCCGACCGATGGAGAGGTGGAGCTCCGTCCTCCGCTCCGGCGGCACGAGCGTGTAGGCCGCCGAGAGGACGCGATCGTGGACGAACTGGTAACGGACGCCGTAAAGCGCCGTCGAGAGCCGCCGCATGGGGCCCGCGAGCCCGGCTTCGAGGTATCTGTAATCGCCGTCCAGCGAAACGACGAGCCCCGTCTTCAGCGCCTCCCAGACCGCAGTCGCGACCTCGTTCGCCGGCCGCTCCGCGATGGTCGCGAGCGTCCCGAAATCGAAGGTATGGCCGATGCAGGCCGCGAGCATGAGCACGTGTTGCGTTTGCGGCGAGAGACGTCGCAGCTCTCCGACCATCAGGTCGACGACGTTGTCCGTCACGTTCGCCGCGCGGATGGCCGCGACGTCCCATTGCCAGGCCCCGGCGGACGTGTCGAAGCGGAGCAGATCCCGGTCGCGCAGCGCCACCATGAACTGGTGCGCGAAAAATGGATTGCCTTGCGTCTTTTCGTAAATGAGCTCCGCCAGGCTGGACACCTCCTCGGAGCCACTGGTCAGCGTATCGGCGACGAGCGATTGCACCATGGCGCGATCGAGGTCGCCGAGGTGGATCTTCGCCGGGCGAACCTCCGCAAGTTCGAGCTCGCTCAGCAAATTCGAGAGCGGATGGCCGGCATCCACCTCGTTGTCGCGATAAGCGCCGATCACAAGCATGTGCCGGCTCTCGGGATCCGTGAGGAGGAGCTGCATGAGGCGCTGGGACGCCGGATCCATCCACTGGAGATCGTCCAGGAAGATCACCAGCGGGTGGGCCTCGCTGGCGAATACGTGCAGGAAGTTCTGGATCGTCAGCTCGAAGCGGTTCTTCGTCTGATCCGGCGGCAATTCCGCGAGCTCCGGCTGCTCGCCGATGACGAGAGAGAGCTCCGGGACGAGCTCGGCGAGGAGGCGCCCATTGCCTGCGAGCGCCGAGAGGAGCTTGCCCCTCCATCGCTCGAGTGATTGCGGAGGCTCCGTCAGGATCTGCAGCACGAGCTCGCGGAACGCCTGCACGACCGGCGCGAGCGGGACGTCACGCGAGAGCTGATCGAACTTGCCGGACACGAAATAACCGCCGCCGTGGTGCGCGATGATCTTGTGGATCTCACGAACCAGCGCCGACTTGCCGACGCCCGCGTAGCCTGATACGAGGCAAAGCTCCGGGCCGCGCAGGCGGGCGCGTTTGAACGCCTGGAGGAGCGCTTCCACGTCGGCCTCGCGGCCATAAAGCCGCTGCGCACGTCGTAGCTCGGGTGCCTTGTCCTTGCGGCAAAGAGGAAATGGCTCGATCGTCCCCCGCTCTTTCCACTGGCGGAGGCACTCGGCGAGGTCCGCCCGGAGCCCCGCGTCGCTCTGGTATCGCTCCTCGGGTGTCTTCGCGAGTAACATCATCACGATGTCGGACAGCGGCGCGGGTACGGTAGGCGCGCGCTCGCGCGGCGAAACAGGGATTTTCGTCAGGTGGCTCTGAATGATTTCGTGGGGCTCGCGCTCGGGGAAAGGCACCGCGCCCGTGAGCACCTCGTAAAGGATGACGCCGAGCGAGTAGAGGTCCGAGCGCGCATCGACGGCTCGGTTCATTCGCCCCGTCTGCTCGGGCGATAGGTAGGGCAGAGTCCCCTCGAGCGACCTCGGGGCCGACGGGCCGTGCAATTCGCGCGACAGGCGGGCGGAGATACCGAAATCGATGAGGTAAACATCGAGCGTCAATCCATTGACGAGGATGTTGCGCGGGGTGATGTCCTTGTGGATGACGCCCTTCTCGTGGACGGCGGCCAGCGCATTCGTGATGGACAGGGCGAGGACGAGGGCGGACGGGACGTCGAGCTTGTGCCCGTCGAGGAACTCGCGCAGCGTCGGATGGCCCATATCGGCCATGACCAGGACGAGGCCTCGGCCGTGATCTTCGAGCGCGATGGCCCTGGGTGTGATGTCGAGCTCGAGATCACGCAGGATCATGAACTCGCGCCGCAGCCTCCCGACCTCCCGGGCGGTCGGATATTCGTTCTTCGTACGTTTGAGGACGACCGGCGCGTCGCTTTCCGCCGATCGTGCTCGGAAAACCAGCGTTTCGGCCCCTTCATAGACGGGGGTCACGGACGTGAAGCCGTCGAATGCTTCCCCATCGAAGGCAGCGGCGGTGCCGTGGTTCGAATGCGCGGACATGTCATCTCCTACGATGATGTCCCCCCGTGTGTGAGTTACGCTATCCGTTGCGGCGACCCGCAACAAGACTTCATACCACGGGCGCGTCGATTTTGTGTGGGCCCGTGAGTGTCATTGGTGTGACGGTCGGTGATACATCCCGCCGCGCGACCTCCATGGGTAATTTACCGAACGGAGGTTCGCGCGGCGCGGAGGTTCATTCGTCGCCGTCGCGGATCCCATCCTCGTCGCGATCGATGCCGATGCGCTCACCGGTCCCGGGGGGGACGCTGGTGAATGTGAGCTCGCTATGGAGGAGCTGCGAAACGAGGATGAGCATCTGCCTCGAGAGAGGCCCGAACGCCTGCTTGCTGGAGGCGAACTGGTTCGCGCCGATGTAGAGGAAGCCGAGCTCCTCGGTCGCGAAACGCATTTTCGCCACGACGTCGCACTCGGCCTCGTCGGCGCGCTCGAGGAGGAGGTCCAGGCGCACGCTCGCGGCCGCCCCATTGTGGCTCGTCCACGTGAGCTGCTGCCCGACGATCGGAGCGAGGTTCGTGTCGAAAGCCAGGATGAATTGCTCGACCTGCCTTCGCTTCACGTCGCCGTCTCCGCCGGGCCTGTCGTCGAAGCCGTTGGGGCTGACGCCGCTCAGGAGGTCGAATCCGATCGAGTCCATGAAGCGGAAGATGGTGTCGTGCGAGCCGTCGTTCACGAAACCGAAACCGCGGATCTGATCGCCCTGAAAATCGTTGTTACCCGCATAGATGTTCCCGACCTGGGCCATGCCGAACATGCCGACCTTCTGATACAAGTTGCGAAGCTGCGGGACCTTCATCCCCTGCGGGATCTCGTTGAGGGCATACCGGCCATCCGAGCCGAAGAAGCCCGGGAATGGCTCGCCGAACTCGGCGTTTCCGTCGGGATCGAGCCTGTGGCAGTGGTTGCAGGACGAGATGGCGGTGTCGGGCGTGAAGTAATGGTCGCGCCCCGCCTGCTGGTCGGCCGTGAGCGAGTTGTCGAGGTTCCGGATCGGGTTCGGCGGGTACATGATCTGGAGCACGAAATCCGTGAAGTCTTCCATGTCATCGGCGGGGATCGGCTCGGTGCGCCCGAGGAGGTCGGCGAACCCACTCTGGAATGTCTTGAAGGCGCCTCGCTCGTCGAACGTGCCGCTGTTCGGCTGCGCGCTCGCCTCGTCGTTGCCCATGGTGCGGTCGCCGCGCCAATGCATGGGGCCATGGTTGGCCATCCCGCGCAGGCTTTGCGTCGTCATTGGGCCCTTGAGGGCGGTGAAGTCGTCGAATGTCTCGAAGAACTCCGGGATGGCGAGCGCGACGGGCCCCGGGAGGGGGATCGTCGTCAAGTCTGGATTGCCGAGGTCCCAGGAGAGGCTATCGAGGTCGCCGAAGGCGTGGCAGCTCGCGCAGGAGGCCTCGCCATTGCTCGAGGTGAATCGTGCGTCGTAGAGGTACTCGCGGCCTGCGGTGACGTTCGGGGGCTCGGGGTTGTACATGGGGACGCGCGCGGTGACGGCCTTGGTCGCGGTATTCACGACCGCGATCTTGTTGTCGAAACGCGTGAGCACGTAGAGCCGATTTCGCGCCTCATCGAGCACGAGGCCCGTCGGTCCCACGGGCTCGCCGCCGTCGTCGAGGACGATGTGGTTCGCCGCGCTCGGGACGAAGCTATCGTTTTCGAGCTGGGCTGTGTCGAAGATGCCGATCTTGCTCGATCCGAGCGCCGCGACATAGAGCTTCTGGCCGTTCTGCGTGATGGCCATGCCGAGGGGAGTCGCGAGGCTCTTGTCGTTCGTCGTGTTCGGGAGCGGCAAGACGGGGGCGTTGTAATCGATGTGTTTGTTGAGGTGACGCGGGGTCACGGTGCCGCCGGAGAGCACCGAGATCCGGGCCTCGTGGAGGTGGCCACGCACGGTCGAGCCGGCAAAAGTCCCCTCACCCTCGAATCGCTGGAGGTTGTTCGCCTCGGTGTTCGTGACGTAGACCTTCCCGTTCGCCGGGTTCACGATCATGTTGTAGAGGATCGTCCCCACGCCGGAATAAAAGCCCGACGCGCCCGCGAGCTGCGCCGGAGGATTGGCCGTGGCGTCGATGACGAAGACGTCCTTGTCGGGGAGAGAAAACTTCACCGCGTCATTCCAGGTCGTCCCCTCGTCGTCGACCCAGTCCTGCCCGTTGTATTTCACGATGAGCGCGGTGGGCGCCTGCTCGACGCCGAGGTGATCGGTGATCGGCGCCGGCAGACCGCCGCCGGCCGTCACGAGATCCCGGTGAACGACCGTCGTTCGATTTCCCGTGTGAAAACCGGCGGCGTAGACGCGAGACCCGTCCGGGCTCACGGCGAGCGCGCGCGGCGTATCCGTGAAGAGAGACAGAATGGTGACGGGGGCCCCACCGAGCGTGCTCGGGCCGAGGTTCGTCGTATCGAAAATCCAGACGTCGGCGCGACCGATGCCGGGGGTCGTGAGCTGGGGATCAAAAGGAGCGTTCTGGCCCCGGTGGGCCGTCGTGATGAAGGCGCGGCTCCGGCCAGGCCCGGCGAACACGATGTCGCGCGGCTCGTCTCCCACGAGCAGGGTCCGCACGACGCGCGGCGCAATGGGGACCGACACGTCGACCACGCTGACGCTATCGGAAAGATGATTGACCACCCACACCTCATTGTTGCTCCGCGCCGAGACCGCGACGGGCTCGAGCCCCACCGTGACGGAGCCGAGGTGGACGAGCCCCGAGCTCGTGACGTAGAAAACCTCCAGACGGTTGTCGGGGGTGTTGACCGCATAGAGCCTGGTGCCGTCGGGAGAAAGCGCGAGCGGCCGTACCTGACCACTCTCGAAGAGGGCATAGGACGACGCTTCAGCCGTGCTCGATACGGCCACGGATGCGAGCGCAGCCGCCACGGTGACGGTTGCGCCAAGATGGCGGCGAAAACGGGAAAGCGGCGCCACGGTCTCCTGTGAGGGTGAATGCCATTCGCCCGGATCGATTTCGTTTGACATGAGGATATCTCTTTCTCGATGGGGAGATCGAAACCACGATCACCACATCACTCGAATGGAGTTGCTACGTTCGCCATGGGCGACCGTACGATCCGGGCACGAGCAAATGCCGTGCCCAAATGTAGCCTACAGCAATGGGTTCGCCTTTCAAGCCCTATTTGGAGGGCCGATTCGTCAATTTTTAGACACACGCTCTCATTTTCACTCCACCCAGGAGCCGCTTCCTCCCAAGGCAAATTCTACTCGAGCTGTATTGACGTCTCGCCACTCCCCCGATGCGCGGAGGAGTGACCAGGCAGGCATCGCTGGCCTGCGGGCGAGGACGGGGGGATGGGGAGGAAGAGGAGGGCGGGCGCGCGTTCGCGGGTCAGGCGTTCATTTCACGCAATCACAACAGAGCCCGTCGGCCACGCCGGCGAGGGACTTTTCGAGGCCGGCGGCGTCGCTCGCCTGCAAATAGAGGATGCCCACGCTCGGATCCTTGGCGACGAAGCCGCCGGGACCCTCCTCGCAAGGCGCAGGGAAATCCTTCGCGGTCTGCCCGGCGCAGGCCATGTCGTTGAGGAAACCCGCGCCCACGCCGCCCGGCAGAATGGCGCCTTCCGCGGAGAAGCCCACCACGAAGGTGCGGATCCCCGACGCGGCGAGCTGCTGCACGATGGGAAGCGGGTTCGGATCGGGGCAGGATTGGTCCCAGTCCGCGCCGTCGGTCACGAGCACCACGTATTGGTCGCGCCCCGGCGTCACGCTCTTCAGCAGGTGATCCGTGGCCGCGAGGAGAGCCTCGCCAGTGGGCGTGCTGATGCAGATGCGGGTGGTGGCCGGGTCGAGGTATTGCTGAATGGCCCCACCGTTGCCGAGGGCGGGGGGCACGGCGATCTCGCCGGTCTGGCACAATGGATTGGTCGCCTGCTTCGTGTCCGTGACCCGTTCGGCAAGCGTGATACAAGTTCCGCCGCCCGGATCCCGCGGCCAGAGCTCGAGCCCATAACGCGCCTGCTTGTCGCGGGGCGAGGCGACCATCTTTTCGATGGCCGTGACGGCTTGATACCACTTGCTGCTCGGGTAATCGGGACCGTCGGTCGGGGTCTCGCCATTCGGCGTCTTGTGCATGGTGAGCGTGCGATCGAGGGCGATCAGGATCTCGGGGGGGTCGCAGCCATCCGGCCCGCCGCCCCCGGCGCCACCCACGGCGAAAAAGCCGCCGGTGCCCGGATCACCGCCGGAGCCGCCGGAGCCGCCGGATGCCGAGCTGCTGGAGGAGGAGGAGCCGCCGGAGGAATTGCTTCCATGATCGCCGCACGAGGCGGCGGCGGACACGGCGAGGAGGGGGAGAGCGAGGGATGCAAGGAGGATACGAGAAATCATGGCAAAGGATACCCTGGGGGGCGGGGAGGCGACTACCCTCCATTTTTTGATTCCCCTTTGACCCTCACGTCGCGTGAGGATCTCGAGTCCCGACCGTGGCTGCTGGAGAACGCAAGGACAGAGGGGCGCGCCGGCAGACGTTCGGCGAGGAGGCGATGCAGGCCGTGCAAGGAGAATGGCCCGAGCTCATTGCCAAGGTCCGCGCGGAAAAGGACAAGGGCACGCCGCCCGAGGACCCGGGGGTCCAGGCGCTCGCCGCGCGCTGGATGGAGCTCGTGGAGATGTTCACCGGCGGGTTCGATTACGTGAACCAGGCCTGCGCCGTTCGAAAGGGGGGCACGAGCGCGTAAAGCCCGAGCCCTTCAAACCTCGGATCGAAGGACCCACGCCTCGTAGGCGGGTACGCCGAGGCCCGCGAGCGACGGGAGGATCACCTCGTTGATCCGGCGATGGAAGGCCTCGCTGCGGGCTCGGGCGGGGGCGAGGCCCAGGTCTCCCGGGAGTACGTCCTCGTCCTGCGTCGACGAACCGTGCGCGCTGTCGTAATGGGCAAAGGTCTGCGCGAGGTCGGCCGCCAGCCATTCTTGCTCGTCGTCCGTGAGCCGCGGGAGCACGAGGCGCGCCAGCGCCCAGCCAAAACGATCGTGGAGGATCTCGTCGCGGAGCAAGATACGCAGCACCGCAGCGATACAAGGGTTTTTCGTGTGGGCCAGGAGGACGCGGAGGATTCCGACGGAGGCCGACTCGCCGACGCAAAACATCGACGTCGTCCAGCGCGCCACGAAGAGGTGGGCGGGTAGTTTGTCCTGGCTCAAGCGAAGATCACGCGCGTGCAGCGAGGTGCCCGCGTGCCCGCCGAGCGCGTCGCCGACGCGAGCGCAGAGCTCCGTGTGTCGGGCCTCGTCGGAGAGCAGGCGAGACGCGGCGCTCGTCACCTCGAGGGGCAGGCCCACCTCGGCAAACCGCGCGATCATCTCGCCGAACACGATCATGGACCGATACTCGGCGACCGTGCGCGCGGCCCACGCGTTCCGAGCGATCTCGACGTCCTCGGCGGTGAAATCGTCGGTCCTCAAACGATCCCAGGGAGGCGACTCGTAGCCGCGCTCCATCATGCGACGATGGAGCGTGCCGAAGAGCCGCTCCGTCGTCCCGAGGGGAACCTGCGTTCGCATGGTCGGTGGAAACGCTTGCTTTGCCGGGGTTTACTCGTCGGCCCGTCGGATGTTGATCGTGGAGGGGCCAGTGTCCGGCGGCCTCGGCGTGTTGACGTGGCTGGGGGACGGCGGCTTTCCCGGAGTCGTCGTCGTTGTCGTCGTCGTCGATGGGCGCGGCGTGTTGATGATCACGCGCCCTTCATCCGGGTCGGGCTGCGGCTGCGCCGGTTCCGACGTGGGGGGCGTATCCTGAGACGTGGGCGGCGTGTCGTTCGGTCTGGGCCGCTCGTTGATCGTGTGCGTGGGCGGCTCGTTGTCGGTATCGGGGGGCCGATCGTTGATGTACGTCTTCCCCGCGCATCCGGCCGCCGTCGTGATGGCGGCCGCTGCGAGGAGACGCGCCCTGATTCGTGCGAGGCGTGCCGGGTCGATGGGCATGATCCGAGGCTACGTGATCGGGGGCTCGAGGATCAAGCCCCTTGGCGCCATGCTCATTGGTTCCGTCACGTATTGAAAATGCACCCCGAGGATCGTCATCGACTCGCCGAGCAGGAGCTTCCCCGGCGCGATTCCCTGCTCCAGCTCGGGGCCCAGAAAAAATCGACCCCGCCCTGTCACGCTCCCCGGAGGCTCGCGTTCTGGGTAGATGAAAGGACGGCGAGGAAACCGTCCCAATGAAACAAGAGGAGCGAGCCATGAGTGGTTTCAGCCTGGTTCAGTTCATGTGCGAGGGTGGTTTCGGGATGTGGACGGTGCTCGTCGCGGGCAGCGCGGCATTCGGCGCGGGCGTGCGGTATGCGGTGTCGCCCGACCGTGGGCGGCTCTTTTTCACGGCGGCGCTGTCCCTGACGACCGTGATCGCGACGCTGGCCGCGGTCTGGACGAATGTCGGGGTGGTGATGTCTTTCCTGGAGGATCCCGCCCGCGTATCCGATGCGGAGGTTACGCGAACCCTGTTCCAGGGTCTCAAGGAGGCGGGGCGGCCCGGGACGCTGGGTGGAATGCTCTTGACGCTGGTCGCGCTCGTCGTGTCCGTGGGCGTATTGCGGAGCGCGGGGGCGAAGAGCGAATCGCACGCGAAGCGGACCGAGGGCGTGACGGCTGCGTGAGGAACGTGGCGAGAACGCACCGCGCCTAGGGGCTCGTGCTCCAGATCTCGTTCAGGTCCTTCGCGAGCGAATACAACGCGACGTTGGCGTGCTCGTAAAACCCTGTCGCGTAGGGGTTCGGGCAGCCGGCCATTCGTTTGGCTTTGCTCACCTGCTCCGGCACCTCACTGTGCCAGAAGTAGAGATTGTACAAGGGAATGAAGATCTTCCAGGGCTTGAACTCCTCGTCCTGCGTGTAGGCCTGGAGCTCGTGGAGCATGGCCCACGCGACGTACACGCCATAAAAGCAAAAGAAGCTCAGGACGAGGACCAGCACCGGGTCGCGCGTCGTGCCCTTGGGGCCGGCGCCGTATCCCGGGGGTGCCAGGCCAAACTGTCCAGGGCCCCCGAATGCGCTTCCGTATTGTTGCATGGCGCCCCATCCCTGGGGAGCGCCCGAATATCCCGGCGGAGGGCCCCATGCTTGCGGAGCGCCTGGATACCCTTGCGGCGGAGCGCCCCATCCCTGGGGAGGTGCGTTGGGCGACGCCCCCGCGGCTCCCTGGAGGTGACTGCCGCACTTGATGCACCTGGACGCGTTTCCAGAGTTTGGCGTACCACAGGTCGGACAGAACACGCACCAACCTCCATCGGGGAAATCCGAAGCAAGGCGACGAAGCACCAGGCCCACGTCACCTCTCCGCACCGCCCATGCCGTGCGCAGAGTCAGGAGCCTACCGAGGAAGCGCGCTTTTCACAAGCGGCGGAGAGCATTCCGTGTGACTGGTGAGACAGGACACGGCGGTAGATGGCCCTCGCTGCGTCGGCCCAGCTCGTTCGACCTCAGCCTCGCAGGCGCTCGGCGAAAAAAGCGAGCACGCGGTCGAGTGCTTTGCGTGTGGGGTGGCCGGCCTCATCGACGAGGTCATTCGTCACGACCGAGTGGGCGCGTTGTGCAATGCCCGAGGCGTTGCCCGGGGACGAGTCGATTTCAATGCCTTCGAACGCGGGGCCGAGCGCGCCCCGCAGGGAGGTGAAGCGTTCGTCGGGGCACAGAGGATCGTGCGTGAAGCGCATTCCAAGCACCTGCGCGCCGGCCGCGCAGCGCTCCTTCACGACGGCGAGGTCGCCCTCGGAGATGTGCATGCCGGCGCGGCGGCTCGCGCCGAGGGGGAAGGGTAAGGACGGCTGGCTGAGGACGGGCGCCGCGACCGATGGATCCACCATGAGCGAAAGCGCGAAATTGCCCGTGATGCACATTCCGATGGCGCCCACGCCTTTGCCGCCGAGCTCCGCGTGGGCGTGACGGCAGAGCGCGCGAAGCCAATCGATCATGGGGCTCGACTCGTTCGCCGCGAGGACGGCAAACTCGCGCGAAATGCACGCGCGGGTGAGCTGGGAGATCGCGTAGGGGAAATTCATGGGTTTTCCCGGGGTACCAAAGAGCTGCGGCATGAAAACGGTGTATCCCTCGGCCACCAGGCGCTCGGCGAACCCGATCACCTGCGGCGTGATGCCGGGCATCTCGCTCATGACGACGATGCCGGGCCCGGTGCCGCGGCGGTAGACGTCCTTGGTGACGCCGTCGTGGGTGAATGCCGTGCGCGCGAACCCGTCGAGCTCGATGGTCATGGCGCGCAGGGTAGCATGTTCGTCGCGCGCAAGATACGGTAGGGGACGGACCCAACGTACAGGGGCAGGATGAGCGCGACGAAGAAGACGGCAACGACGACGACGGCAACGAAGGCGATCCCCGCAAAAAAGGCCGACGCTCGCGTGGGGCTGGATCGACGGGCAGAAGGATAAATTCGACGACGCGGCGTGGCTTCAGAGATTCACCTTTTCTGAGCTCACGCGATCGTCACGGTTTTCCGGAGATGCGCCAGGAGCTCGCCCAGCGCGCGGTTTCCCGCAGAGCGGCTCGCATGGATCGCCCACGCCACGCCGTTCGGCGCTTGCCATGGGCGAGGCAGGTGATTCCAAGGTCCGCCTCGGCCGCCTCGAGCGCGAGCCGCGCGCTGTCGACACGCAAGCGCAGCTCCAGGCGGACGCGCACCGTCTCGTCGCCGTGGGAAAGCTCCCAGGTGGGGCGGCGCGCGCCGCCATAAACGATCGTGGGGGACCGCGCGAGGCCTCGGGCGTCTCGATACGGTGGGTGCACACGAATGCCGGCGACGCGTATAGAACGAGCCGCGCCTCGCCGAGCTTCACCGCGCGGAGGTGCTCCTCCGGCGCTCCAGAATCGCACTTGTCACGCCTCGGAAAAGCGCTTATTCATCGAGGCACCTGGAGGTGATCATGTCCTCGTACGAAACCAAGCGTGTCACTGTTGCCGGCGCGACCGGCGCCCTCGGCGGCCTCATCACACGTGCTTTGCTCGCGCGTCCGAACGTCGAAGTCAGCGTGCTCGTGCGACCGGGCAGCCGCGAAAAGGCCAGCGAGCTCGAGCGCGCGGGGGCACGTGTCGTCGAGGCGTCCCTCGACGGCGACCGCGAAGCGCTGCGGCGGGCGCTCGAGGGAACTTCGACGGTCGTCTCTGCGATGCAGGGAGGTCCCGACGTCATCGTGGACGGACAGCTCGCCCTGCTCTCTGTCGCGCGGGAGGTCGGCGCGACGCGGTTTCTCCCGTCGGATTTCTCGTTCGATTTCTTCGCGCTCGGCGAGGGCGAGAACATCAACAGCGACTGGCGGAGACAGTTCGCGGTGGCGAGCCAGGACGCGCGGGGGCCGGTGCAGGTCGTCCACGTGTTGAATGGTTGTTTTATGGATACAGGGGTCCTCTTCGGATTTCTGGGTGCATTCGACGTGGAGCGAGGGCTCGCGTTTCTCTGGGGCGACGGGAGGGCGAAAATGGACTTCACGACCTACGCCGACACGGCCGCGTACACGGCGCGTGCGGCGACCGACGCCGAGGTGCCCGATCGGTTCGAGGTCGCGGCGGACACGCTCGATTTCGAGGAGCTCGTCGCGGCGTACGAGCGCGGCAGCGGGCGCAAGATCGAGGTCGTCCGAAGAGGCTCGCTCGCCGACCTCGACGCGGAGATCGATCGACGCCGCGCCGCCGAACCCGCGAACGTCTACGCCTGGCTCCCGCTCATGTACTGGCGGGGGATGGTGAGCGGGAAGGGTCGATTGAAGAATCCCGTCCACGCGCGGTATCCGGAGATCCAGTCGGTACGCGTCGAAGCGTATGTCGCCGCGCACCTCGGGGCCGGTCGTTCGTAGCGGCGCGGATGAGCCGGTCTCGCCCTGCCGCCCGCCTGTTTCCGGGCCGACAGGGGTCGGCCATGGGAGGGATGTCGTGCCTCGGGTTGGCCGCATTTACCGCTTCCCTCTAGGCGCCCGCGCGCCGAGCGGCTACGGTGATGCCTGACCTCGATCTGCGAGGCCGCTCCTCACGCTCTCTTCTCCAACATGACCTCGAAGCAACCCCAAGGCGGCACGACGCAGGCGGATCGCGCGGCTCAAGATCGCGCTCGCGCCATGATCGACCGGGTGATCTCGGACCGGTACCGCATCCGCGAGCTCATCGCGATGGGCGGGATGGGCGCGGTCTACCGCGGCGAGCACCTGCTGCTGAAGAAGCGCATCGCGATCAAGATCCTCCACCCCGAGACCGAAAACCTCCCGGAGCTCGTCAAGCGCTTCGAGCGCGAGGCGATCGCAGGCGCGCACATCCAGCACCCGAACGTCGCCACCGCGACCGATTTCGGCAAGCTGCCGGACGGGAGTTATTTCCTCGTCCTCGAGTACGTCAAGGGAAAGACGCTCAATCAGCTCTTGCAGGACGGCCCCCTGCCCCCGCGACGCGCCGCCCGCCTCACGCGGCAACTCGCCTCGGCCCTCGACGCGATCCACCGCCTCGACATCGTTCATCGCGACCTGAAGCCCCGCAACATCATGGTCGTCGATGGCCCGTCGGAGACCGTCAAGATCATCGATCTCGGCCTCGCGAAGGTGAAGGTCCTCGAGCTGTCCGCGCGCTCGGACGAGACACGCGGCGACAGCGCCTCCGACGACGACGACTACGGCGGGCTGACCATCGCCGGCACCATTTTCGGGACCATCGCGTATCTGTCGCCCGAAGCCGCCGAGGGCATGGACGCCGTGGACGCGCGCAGCGACCTGTATGCGCTCGGCCTGATGTTCTACGAGATGCTTTCGGGCAAACACCCGTTCACCGCGGTGAACCCCGTCGAGCTGTTCATGCAGCACCGCTTCGAGCCGCCCCCGGCCATCGCGGCGCGGAACCCCGACGCCACCGTGCCCGCGTCGTTCGAGGCCATCGCGAGGAAGTTACTCGAGAAGCAGCCGGCAAACCGTTACCAGACGGGGCAAGAGCTCGCGGAGGCGCTCGACGAAGCGTTGCGGGAGTTTGGTCCGGGCGAGGGCGATTCCTCGATGTACGGGCCGAACGGCGAAGAGGGGCCGATGAGCGGGGGGTTCGACCGAGGCGAGGCGAGCGGGCGGTACTCGTCGACGCATTCGCAAAGGCCCACGGCGCCGACACCCTCGCAAAGGCCCTCCGCGCCGACGCCCTCGCAAAGGCCCACGGCGCCGACGCCCTCGCAAAGGATGAGCGCGCCGATACTGCCGGTCTCGCTCGAGCCAGAAGAACCCCCCAAAGCCGCAGAAGCCCCGCCGGTCGAGGCGGTGGTGGAGGCGCCGGAAGAGGCCGAGGCCCCCGCGGCGCCGATGCTTCCTGCTCGAAAGAAAAAATCGTCGGTCTCCACCGTGATCACGGTGGTGGTCGGCGTGGCGCTGGGGTGTGGAGGGGCCTATGCAGCGCGCGAAATGCAGAAGCGGAAGGCGTCGACCCCGTCTTCCGCCCCGCAGGTGACGGTCACGGCGACGAATGCGGCGCCCCCGCCGTCCGCGGTTGCCCCCGTCCCGAAGGCGTCGGCCGTCGAGGCCGCCCCTGCGGCGTTTGCCTCGGCAGCCCCCGAGCCCTCGGCGTCCGCCGCAGTCGAGGCGCCGCACCCCGCCATTTCGGAGGCCGAGGCGGAAGCCTTGAAGAGGAAATTCCGAAATGCAATGCGTTTCCGCGACTGGCGGGGCGCGGCGCGCGCGGCGATGGAGCTCGGGAAGGGTGCGCCGCAGTCGTTCCGGGATCGCGACCTCGGGCTCCTCGCGCAGGGACTCACCATCCAGCTCTCGAAGGAGAATGCCGAAGCCGAGATCATGCAAGTGTTCGCCGACGACATGGGCAGCGACGGGCTCGATATGTTGTACGCGTTCGTCGAGGGCCAGGGAAAGGCGCCGGTCGCAAT
>JANMGF010000856.1:0-1689 GCA_031374535.1 Polyangium sp. (in: bacteria) | reverse complement strand
ACGTGTCGCCGCGGGCGGCGCGGGTGACGAGCGGGATCCCCCCGCGCTTGTCGAGTGCTTCCACGGCCTTCCTGTTACTACGACGACGGCTCGGACGGGCGGGTCGTTCCGGAGGCCGAGGCCCGCGCGTGGGCTGCCACGCCGGCCGTCGTCGTAGTAACAGGAAGGCCGTGGAAGCACTCGACAAGCGCGGGGGGATCCCGCTCGTCACCCGCGCCGCCCGCGGCGACACGTTGCTCGCCTCGCACGACGCCGGCTCCCTCGCCGAGCGCCTCGTCGCAAACGGCGGGACGCCCTCGGCCGCACGTTCGGCCGCCGCGCGGATCGTCCGGCATGTGTTTTTTGGGGACGTTCCCGCGCCCTGGAGCCCCGAGACCTTCGCGGGACTCGGCATCGGCGCCTGGGCCCACGCCACGCTCGCCACGCTCGATCCCACGCCCGCGCTCACCTTGCACGAGCGCGCGCCGGCCGAGGACGGCACCTTGCGGCTGCTTTTTCGCGCTCGCGACGGCGCCCTCGTCGAGTCCGTCCTCATCCCCGGCCCCGGCCGCACCACGCTCTGCATCTCCAGCCAGGTCGGCTGCGCGCGCGCCTGCGCCTTCTGCGAGACCGGCCGCCTCGGGCTCGAACGCCAGCTCGCCGCGGGCGAGATCGTCGATCAGGTCCGCCTCGCCCGCTCCCTCTGGACGTCGGAGAGGGCCTCGGAAGGTGGTTCGCCGCCGCTCTCGAACCTCGTCTTCATGGGCATGGGCGAGCCCTTCGACAACCTACCCGAGGTGCTACGTGCCCTCCGCCTGCTCACGGACGAACGAGCCTTCGGCTTCGCGCCTTCCCGCGTCACCGTGAGCACGGTCGGCGTCGTGGACAAACTCCCCTCGTTTTTCGCCGGCACGCGCGCCGAGCTCGCCGTGAGCCTCAACGCGCCCGACGACGAACGCCGCCGCGCGATCATGCCCATCAACGCGCGTTTCCCGCTCGCCGCGCTGCGCGAATCCCTCCTCGCGACGCTCCCGCCCGGCCGCCGCGTGCTCTTCGAGTACGTGCTCTTCGACCGCTGGAACGACGCGCCCGAGGACGCCGATCTCCTCGCCGCCTACGTCGACGGGATCCGCTGCCGCGTGAACGTCATCCCTTGCAACCCCGGCCCCGATCCCTCGCTGCGCCCGCCCTCCCCCGAGCGGCTCGACGCCTTCGTGTCACGTCTCTCCTCCCACAACGTGACGACACTCGTCCGCAGGCCCCGCGGCCGCGACGTCGGCGGCGCCTGCGGTCAGCTCGCCGGCGCGAGGCGCGCAACGCAAAAAGTCGCGCCTCCCCGTGACGAAACGTAGGCGGTCGCATTACAAGCGGTTCCGCTGGTCTTTTTCGCTCGCGATGGCGAAGAAGCCACCCTACAAAAAAGAAACCAAACAGGTGCCTCTCGAACGTCGCGACCACCGATCATGAGTTTCCCACCGTCGCGAGACAAACCCAGCGATCCAGCGTCGACCCTCGGCGACACGTCGTCCGTCGACGCCTTCGGCAACGTCATCGAGGCGACCTACGCCCGGATCTCGATCGCGCCCGAGCCGGGCACCGTGGTGGCTGGCGCGTACCGGGTCGAGTCCGAGATCGGCCGCGGAGGCATGGGGATCGTCTACCGCGCCCGCGACACCTGGCTCGATCGCACCGTCGCGCTGAAGCTCATCG
>JANMGF010000831.1:0-2548 GCA_031374535.1 Polyangium sp. (in: bacteria) | reverse complement strand
GCCGTCGGTTGTAGCCCCGACCCGGCCAGGATCTTCGAGGACAAGCTCGACCATGCCGACCTCTTCTCGCCCACGCTCGAGATCCTCTCGGCCGGCTACGGCTTCGAGGGAATCATCGGCGTGGAAGGGGGTGAAAAAGAGGTCCGCGCCGCCGGCGGGACGTGGAACAGCGTCACGTGCACGAACGGGGACGAACCCGAGCGCCGCGTCCTCACCTCGTCCGCCGAGCCCAACGAGATGCTCACCGTCACGAACCAGGACGCGATGCCGATCGTCTTCAGCTGGCCCTACCTGCCCTCCACGCTCGCGGCGACCGATTTCACCGTCGTTCTGAACGATGGATCGCGTGTCACGCCTGCGTTCGCCACGGTCCAGCCGAACTACGAGTACAATGAGCGGCAGGTGGCGGTCATCATCGGCGAGTTCGGCAATCGTTTGCGCCCGGACGAGGCGGGATCGATCCACCCCGTCCGGGTCGAGATCGTCGCGGACGACAATCCCCTCATGTTCCTCGGCCCCTCGGGCCTGGTGAGCGGGGTGGGGCTCTCCAAGGACAGCACCAACCCTTATGTCGCAGGGCCCGGGCTCGTCGCGGCCAAACTCACGTTCTCCACCACGAAAGGCGAGGGCGGCCCCGAGCTTGTCGGCGGTCCTTTCCCGAACGACGCGGTCGCGCTGTATGGCGAGAAGTCGAAGTTTCGGTTGCGGATGTATACCTCGGGCGGCTTCTCCCCCGACGGTGTGCGCGGCTTGCGCCCGGACGAGTATGAAAAGTTCTTCCGCGTGCACGCGACCGGGCCGGACGGGAGCGAGATGTTCCTCGAAAAGGTGGGTGTGGATCACCAGGTGAAAGGTGGGGTGCTCCGGATCATCGGCCTGGCCGAGCTCGGACAGGTGGCCTCGGACGACGTGGTGTACGACGATTGTTACCTGGACGATTGGGACAACTACATCGATATCGTCCTCGATGGCGACGACGCGGCCGCGCGATCGATCACGAGCGTCGAGATCCCCGCGACCGGGGAGTATGGCGCCTTCTTCAACCCCGGCGGCCCCGGAAATGCTCCCACGCCGGGGGTCCGCTACACCGAGCCCGGGCTGCCGCAGGTGCAGCCCGTGACCCTCGCGCTCGACAATCCGATGACCGTATCGTACGGGCAGTGAGCGCGCTCATTCGAGCTCGACCGTCAAGAGCTCCACCGTGCGCTTCAGCGCCTCGGCCACCACCTCCGTGTCCGGGTGCCGCAACATCACGAATCCGACCCCGTCGTACGCATTGCCCTGCTGCTGCCCCGGCGTCGGCAGCCGCGCCTCGATGACCAGCGGGCCGATTTCCGCATTGGCCTCCGCGATCCCGTGCACCGCCTTCACCCGGCCCGTCCCCGCGCCGCGGAGATACGCCGCCCCGACCGCGTACTTGCGTGGTGGCTCGTCGAACGTGTCGTTCACCATGAGCTTCGCCCAGGCGTGGTGGAAGTCGACGTCGTGCGCGTGCGAGAGCAAGGTCATGAAATGGGCGCCCGGCGGGCGCGCGCCGATCTCCGACACGGCCACGGTGCCGTCCGGCCGCTGAAACCATTCCATGTGCGTCAGGCCCGTCTCGAGGCCCAGCGCGGCGACCGCTTTTTCGTTCGTCGCCCGGATGGAAGCATATTCGGGCACGTCGACGTGCCGCGGCGAGAGGACGCACCATTGAATCCACGGGTTTTCCATGACCGTGAGCGGCGAAGGCCAGTATTTCGAGACCGAATACCAGACCATCCGGCCCGAGACCGTCACCGCGTCGAAGGAATGCTCCTCTCCACGCAAGAACTCCTCGAAAAGAACGGGGGAGTCGCCGGGGCGCATGCGGCCGAGGTACGCCTCGACGTCGGCGGGGGAGTCGAGGCGGAAGGTGTCGACCGAGCAGGCGCCCGCCGGGGGCTTCACGACCACGGGGAGACCGACCTCTCCGATGAATGCGAGGGCCTCTTGCCGGCTCGCCGTGAGGCGATGGCGCGCGCAGGGCACGCCGTTCCGTTCGAAGACGGTCTTCATGACGGCCTTGTCCCGGAAATTCGTCGCGACCTCGGCCGACATGCCCGGCAGCCCGAGCGTCGCCCGGACCTCGGCGAGCGGCTCCTGGAGCGGCTCGAGGGAACCGATCAGGCGGTCGATGGGCCCCATCTGCCCCGCCATTGCCCGGACACCCTCGGCGATCTGGTGGGGATCGAAGGCGTTCTGCACCTGCCAGTGCCCCGCGAGCCGGTCGCGGAGCGAAGAGGGCAGCTTGTCCGCAGGATCCTGGGCGAGGACGCCGAGACGAACGCCGGGCACGTCCGCGGTCCCGGAGACGAACCGCAGGGCGCCTTCCGTGACGAACGGCAGCACGAAGACCACGTTGGGCATGGGCCTCAGCGTACAGGGATATCGGGCGCGCGGAAATCCTTTTGACACGCCACGCGCACCAGCATAATCGAATCGGTGATGCCCCTGACGCGCCCTGACGTGGTTCCTTCTCCCGGCTGCACCGTGGCGCCGGATGGCTCCGTGACGTTCGTCTACCGGG
>JANMGF010000822.1:0-7943 GCA_031374535.1 Polyangium sp. (in: bacteria) | reverse complement strand
ATATGGACAACGCGCGCTGCCGCAAGTTGCCAGGTGAGAGGGACAGGGCCATTTGCTGGGCGCAATCGAACGAGGACCGGGCGAACTGTCGGCGCGACTGCGAACGAGAGGCAATGAAGGACAAATGCGCGCGATAAAAAGGATCGTTGCCGAGAGGGTACTTGAATTCCGTCAGTCCCAGGATTCAAAGCCTCAAAATGTCAGGGTGCGAATCGGCGCACCTCAAAAAGAAGGAAACGACTGGTCCGTCGTGTACGAGATACGCGGGCCCGGTAGGCGGCGAGAAAAGCGCGAAGTTTGGGGGGTCGATTCCGTGCAAGCGCTTCACATGGCAATGGGAAACGTGCCCGTCGACGTGCGAGGAATTGAAATGTTGACGGGCGGCAAGGTGACATTCCTCGGAGGGGAAGATCTCATGTTTCCAAGCTTCAAATGACACTGCCGCTCGGGCCCCGTGGCGGGCCCGAGGAACGCTCCGGCCCAGGTAGTCGTAGGCGCAAGAAAATCAACGCGGCTTACGAGGCAATCAAGAAAAAGCAAGGCTGGTAAGCCTCGCAGCCGGGCGCCCCAGGTCATCGCCGCGCCGAGACCCCCCGCAACACGATCCCGTGCATCGCCCCATAGAGCCGCACCACCTCGTCCCGCGCTTCCATGAAGATCCACGGCGGCGTGAAGCTCTTGTAGGCCCGCAGGATCACCCGCGCCGAAAGCTCCGCGTCGGCCACGTCGAGCTCGCCGGCCTCGGTGCCCCGGAGCAAAAGATCCGAAAGGAGCGCTCGTTCCTCGATGTAAAACCGCTCGGACGCGCTCTTCACCGCCGGGTTCGCGCAATGGAAGAGGTCACACGCGTGCGCCCCTCCGCCCTCCGTCTGCGCGAAATACGCGCGCAGCCTCGCGTCGAGCGCGCCCACGATCCGCTCGCCGAACGAGCGCCCGTCCTCCGTCGCTGCCTCCCGCATCGCCTGGAGCACGACCTCGTACCTCGAGCGCGACAGCTCCTCGACGATCGCTTCTTTCGACGGGAACTCCAGGTACACCGTGCCGACGCCGACGCCCGCTTCCCGCGCCACGTCCGCGACCGTGGTTTTTTGCGGCCCGTAATGCCGGAGCAAGCGATCGGCCGCCTGGAGGATCTGCTCGCGGCGCGCGACGTCGGTCATGATCCCTTCCCTCGAACGGTGAACGAGTTTGCCACAGGTTCACGCCCGAGGGATCCCCGATCGAACCGGACGATCGGGATCGTCGGGTCTGCCCTGGTCACTCCGTCGGCGCGGTGCGGGGCGCAAGCGGGCCGGGGGTCGTGCGGGTCGGGGCGCGGATCGAGGTCGTATCCGCGGGCGCCGTGCCCTTCGTCGCGCCTGCCGTCGCGGGCGGGGCTGCGGCCGTGTTCGTCCCTGCGGCCTTCGGGGCGGCCGAGGACGCGGGGTCCGGGGGCAGGTCGGCGGCGGGCATCGCGGGCACCGGCAGCGGGCCGAGGTCGACCTTCGGCGGGCTCGCGGGCACGACGTCCATGGGTTTCGGCGCCACCACGCCCTGCGGCTCGGCCGAGGCGACGGGGGAGGGCTTGGGCGCGTCGTTCTCGCAGGCCGCGGCGCCGAGCGCGAGCCCGACGAGCGCAACGAGGGCGAACGTCCTCGACCGGGAAACAGGGGTCGTCTGGGTCATGCGTTCCCGCTTAACAGACCTTCGGCCCCGCGTCATCGGCGCGGTCAGAGCGTCCCCTTGAACGTGAATCCTCCCACGATATAGGGCACGGTCGCGGCCACCTCTTGCCCCGTACGATAAGGGTTCCGGATCCACCAGCTCACGTTCAGAAAGATACTGGGCGCGTTGAATCGTTTGGGCCCGTTGTGCTCGGGGAACTGCCATCCGAGGAGCGGCCCTGCGAATTCGATCGGCGTGATCTGCTGCGCCCGCGCCTCCTCCCCGGCGATGGCCTCGTCCGGGAAAAACGTGTGATACACCCCGTGCCTCGCGCCCACGAGCAGGCCGAAGGAGGTCACGTAAAGCAGATCCGTCTCGTTGCTGACCATCCAGCCGTCGTCCTTCGCGAGCATGCCGAAGGGCAGGTCGAAATAGAACCGATCGCCGGGCGTGATCGTGAAATCGGTGTGGATGAACTGCGTATCCGAGACGAGCAGGATCGGACCGAGCTTCACCTGCAAGATCGTATCGGCCGTGAAGATCCCCCCGGTCGTCCGATACGAGAGCCCCTCCTTGCCCCGCTCGACCTGCCGCGCGTCACCGAAATCCTCCGATATGCGCTTCCACGATTGCAACGTATCGTAGGTCCCGAAGAGGCCCATGCCCTCGTACGCGAAAAGGAATTGCAAAAAGGCGAGCGGCTGGACGTCGAGGCGTACGCCCCCGCGGATGAACGCGGGCGTGATCGTCGTGACCGCGTTGATGCCAATGTACGTGCGCTGAAGCAGGATGTTCTCCTGCGGGCCGAGGAGCGGACGCTGGTATCCCACACGGAAGAACGTCGAGAGCCCGAGCGGATTGTAGCGCACCGCGGTCGTGCTTCGATAGACGAACCCTTTGTGCACGTACGGCTGCTGGGCCTTCGGCTCCGGCGATGGTTGGGGAGGTTCGTCCGAGAACGCCGGGGGCGCCGTGAGGAGAAGCGCCCCCGATACGATCCACGCCCGCGCGGCGAAACGCCGGCCGGTCTTCGAAAACATGCGCCCGGACGTTACACGAAAGGCGCGCCTTTCACTACGCGAGCGGAGGACGCCCCCCGCTCGTGAGATCCTCGTTCGCCGGGCTCGCCGCGTCTACGATCGAGCGGAGCGTCGGCATCAGCTTCGTCCCGCCGAGCACCTCGGAGAGGATCGTCCCGACGTCTTTGCCTTTGAAGAGGCTCACGAGGTTCATGTTCGCGGCGACCTCGGTGAGCAGGAGCTTGTCGCCGAGCCCGACCATGGCCTCGACGAGCTGCTGCTGGACGGCCTTTCGTTCGGCCACCGTCGCGCTCGACTGCACCTCGATGAGCTTGATCTCGAGCTCGCGCAGCCGCGTCGTATACGCGAGCTCGACCTCGTGGGTGATCCGCTGCGCCTCCACGCGCGCCTCGGCGTCCTTGCGAAATCCATCGAGCATGGCCGCCTTTTCGTCGTTTTCCCGCGAGAGCCGCGCCTTTTGCGCCTCCGACTCCCGCACGTCGGAGAGCGATTGCCGCTCCTTGTGCACGGCCTCGTCCTCGCGCGCCTTCGCGAGCGCCGCCTCATGCGCGAGCTTGCGCGTGAGCTCCTCGAGTTTCGCCGCACGCACGCGCGCTTCGGCCAGGAGCTCTTGCGTTTGCCGCTCCACCTCGGCGCGGAGCTTCGCCGACGTGAGCGTCTCCTGCGCCTTCCGATCGCCGATCGCCAGCGTCACGCTTTCGGTCTGCACCTTCTGCATGAGCGCGGCGACCTCGCGATCCTCGATCTCGGCGCCGAGCACCTCGACCTCCGTGAGCAACGTCCCGTTCTCCGTGAAGAGCCGGCCCGGCCGCGCGCCGTCCTTGCGTTCGCCGAGGAGCGTGTCGCGAAAAACCGCCGGGAGCTCGGGCCAGAGCGCGGAGAGCGACACCGTGCGGCATTTGCTGCGCACGATCGAGCGGAGGCGATCGACGATGAACTGGATGTAGTTCTCGTGGTTGAACCACCGTTCCTTGTGGTCGGCGAGGAACTCGACCGAATACGAGACGCGCACCGAGATCTTCACGAAATCGGCCGTCTCGACGGTGATCTTGTCGGAGATGCGGTTGCCCACCGTGCGCAAAAAACACGTCCGCAGCGGCTCCTCGTCGCTCTTCGGCGTCCCCGTCGAGAGCGAAAGCGAAGCGAGCGACTCCTCATACCCGAGGAGCGTCACGCAAGGCCCGTCCACGACCCTGCGCGAATTCGCGCTCGTCACGAGCACGGCCATGTTGTTCGGCACCAGGATCGAGAGCGCCCACGGCGTGGTGATGAATCGGGGCGTCTCTTTGTGGGGCTCGTTCGCGGCGATCCACAGGTTCCAGTCGTCGGCCGGGACCGTCCGCGTGACCTGCACTTCTTTGCGAGGGTCGACGAGGTACGATTGTTTGCCCCGCACGAGGCGCACCTCGCCCGTCGCGAGGTCCCGCACGTAAATGCCGCTCTTCTGGTCGATCCCGATGGCCTCGATGAAGACGCGGCTATGGTCGTTGCCGACGACGGCCTGGCCGGTCTCGGGCGAGAGGCACTCGATCTCGTTGAAGGGGACGAAAAACGTGGAGACGCCCGTGAGGAGCAATTCGTCACCGGGGAAGTACTCGTCTTTCCCGAGCTCGAAGCCACGAGGCAATTTCGCGGCAAGATCAGCCCTCTTGATCGGCGCGATGACGCGCAGCCAGAGCGCGCGCTGGGGCAGAAGCTCGTAGGCGTCGTACACGCGGCTCCGCGAGCCGAGGGTCATGAACGTGTCGTAAGGGCCGGGAAAAACACGCGCGGGGCCGACCTTGATCTCGCGTTTGCCGTCGGCGTCGACGATCACGCAATACTCCTTTTCGCCGAGCACGACCGCGCGACGAATGAGCCGCGCCTGCCTCGCCTCGGCCTCGAGCGCGCGCCGGACCGCGCCCGACGAAAGCAGATCCTGCACCGCCGCGGCGCCGACCTTGGCCTCGGGCGCCATGGGAGCGGGCGCGGGCGCGCCTTGGGGCATCGGGCCCGCGGAGGCCGCAGCCGCTTTCCGTCCGCGCATCCGCGCCGATTGATCGATGTACTGGTTCGGGACCTTGCTGCGCGCCTGCCCCCGGAGCGCGGACGCTTCGTCGTCGGCCTCGGCGAGCATCATATCCATGGCCGGCGCCGCTTCCTCGCGCGCCTGCTCGGGGGCCACGCCGAACTGGGCGAGGACCTGCCGCGCGATGGCCGCGCTGACGGCCGCGCCGCTATCGTCGATCGAGGTGTCCGGCACGATGTCCACGCCCGTCGGCGGGATGTAAAACTGCGTGTCGAGGCCGCGGATCACGATGAGTTGCCCGCGCTTCAGCGGCACCGGCTCGAGGTTCTCGGCCGTCGTCGTCGGCTGCTCGTCGAGGTTCTCCGCGGTCGCCCGGGTGATCGCCGCCGAGCGCGCCGTCACCTCGTAAAAAGGCGCATTCTTGTCGACCTCCCCGTACACCTTGACGACGAGGTATTGATTCGAGGCGAGCTCGTGTGCGTCGCGCACGTCGGCGCGCTGGCCGGGGCGCAGATAAAAATAACACGGGCCCGGGATCATCGATCGCGTGCCGTTGCGGAGCGGGCGCGACTCGTTCCGGCCATTCTTGAAGCGACCGTTGGGCCCGCTGTCGCTCTCGAGCAGGGGGTTGAAGAGCACGGAGTACTGGTTGTCGCCGAGCTCCACCATGCTCTGCGGTTTGCCCGTGGTGTCCTCGCGGAAGCCGCCCATTCCGTCGTCGACCACCACCCGATCGGCCGCGGTCGGCGAGACCATCGTGGGGCCGACGTGCAGGGTGACCTCACCTTTGTCGTCGTCTTGCACCCAAAGGAATTGCCGCTCGGTAACGGGGATTTTTCGGCTGGTCCTCTCCATGCCTCGACTTTACACGGATCTCGGGGGTTTCATCCACGGCAGAACGCCGCCGCGGCTTTTCGCCCCGGCTTTCCGCGCGTTTCTTGTCGGCGATGAGCTCGGCGAGCTCGCCGCGCGTGACGCCGAGCCGCGCCGCCGTCTTGTGCGCGAGGGACGTCCTGGCGACCCCGGACCGGAAGCCGTACGTGGGGCGCTCGTTTTCGTCGAGATCGACCTGCAAGAACTCGAGGTGCGCGACGGGCGGGTCCTCCTGGAGCCGCGTCGCCAGCGTGAGCAGGTGCGTGGTGAGGAAAACCGGCGATTTCAGCTCCGGCAGGAGCGAGATCACGAGCCGCGCGATCTCTTCGCCCTCGGAGGGGTTCGTCCCGGAACAAAGCTCGTCGAGGAGCACGAGCGAGCCAAAACCAAGCTCTTCGAAGAGGCGCCGGATACGCATGAGCTCCATGCCGAGCTGACCCTCCGGCTGATCACTCTTCGCGTCCTCGATGAGCGAGACGAACATGCCGCCAAGCTGCGGCAAGACCGCGCGCTCGGCCGTGACGTAAAGCCCCGCCTGGCCGAGGAGCTGCGCGAGGCCGATCGACTGGAGCAGCCGCGTCTTCCCGCCCGAGTTCGGCCCCGTCACGAGGACCACGGCGTCGCCGTTTTTCGTCGCGAGATTGCAAGGCACGGGCTTCGATTTGCCGGCGAGGAGCAGCGGGTTGTAAAGGCGATCGACGGTGAGCCCTGTCTCGCCGGGCGGCGAGAGCTCGGCGAGGCAAACGGGCAAACCCTTGTCCCGCGCGAGATCCGCGAGCCCGAGGCCGGCCAGGTAAAACTCCATGTCGCCGAGGAGCTGCACGAAGAGCGCCACGCTGCGCTCCATGCCGTTGAACACGTCGTCGAGCAGGCGCTCGGCGACCTCGCCCGGCGTCACGCGATACCCACGCAAGAAGAGGCGAAGCTTCGAGAAAAAGCGGGCGATCGCCGAGGTGTGGAGGGGGTTGTCCTGGTTCTCACGGACGCGAACGATCTGGAACGTGCGCAGGGTGCCGTCCACGCCGACGCGCACGCGGAGATCGACGGTGCCGAGGTGTCGCTCGTGATCGAGGAGCGCGTCGAGCCGCTCGTACGTCTCGCTCTCCTTCACGGCGACGCCAAACGCACGGATCCGCGCGAGCCCAGAGGTGGCGCCCGCGAACGAGGTCGCGAGGTCCAGGACGATCTCCTGCACGGCGCGGAGGATCTCGAGGCGCCGGTGCGTATCGCCGCCGCGCCGCGAGCCACCCTCGGCGCAGAAGGCCGCGCGCAGGGCCACGAGGCGGAGGTAGATGCGCTCGAGGTCGCGTCGTAGATCAGGCTTGGCGGAGAGCTCAGCGAGGACCCGCTGGCGGAAGGCGACGACGCGGAGGTCACTCGGCGGCTCGGAAATCACGCGGAGGAGATGGGCGAAACAGGGCGCGACGACCCGGCCGTTGATGCGGATGCGCAGCGCGCGGGTGACGAGGTCCTCGAGGAAGATGTCGCGCTCGAAGTCCTTGCGGTCCCACGTCGAGGGGGATCGGGTCGCGGTCGCGAGCACACGATCGAAGGCGTCGAGCGAGGTGCCGAGCGCGAAGCCGAAGGCGAAGGTCTGGTGCAGCTCGTCGAGATCGACGCGGACTTCGGCCTCCTCGTTGAGGAGATCGGGGACGGGAGGATCCACAGAAGGCGCCTTCGAAGTCATCGCGAGGGAGCGCGATGGTACCTCGGACAGGGCTTCGCGATCGACGTTGTCACGAAATGCGCTCGCCGTCCGATGATCCACCCGCAGCGCCATGATCGACATACAAACCACCTCCGTCCGGTTCCTGGGAACCCTGGCCCTCCTTTTGTTCCCGGCCTGCGTACCTTTGGGGGCTGGATCGGGTGCGGAGCGGGCGTTTGTACCCAGCGGGGAGCTTGCCTCCTCTCCGCTGCCTTCCGTTGCGGCTCCTGTCTCCACCGGGGACGTCGTCGTCGCGGAGTCTGTCCGGGTACCCGTCGCCGACGGGCCTGTCTGGCCCGTGGGGGCTCGCTCGACGAAGTTACCGAGCGGCCTCTTCAACCCCATGCCGGAGGGCGTGATTGCCGGGTACAAGGCCGATACCGGGCTCGACGTCATGGGGATCAAAAAGCCGGTGTTTGCGATTGCCTCGGGGTTCGTCGATTACGCCGAAGCGGGGCACACGCTCTGGACGGGGCCGCGGGATACGCCTTATTGCGTGCGGATCGAGCTCGATACGCCGATCCCGTACGGGGACCGCAAGATCACGCATCTCTATTATGCGCACCTCTCCGAGCTCGCCCACGTGCAGCCCGAGGGCGCGAAGCCGAGGACGCGGATCGAGGGCGGCGACCGGATCGGCACGTCGGGCGTGGCGAACGGGAGCTGGCAC
>JANMGF010000777.1:0-5032 GCA_031374535.1 Polyangium sp. (in: bacteria) | reverse complement strand
GGAGGAGAAGATTTTTCAAAGGCGGAGCCGCTGTGTCTGCCATCACCACGTTGCGCGTGACTCGATAATAATACGTGCGCCCCGGGAGCGGCACGATATCCTCGTAGCTCGTGCCCGTGCGGAAATAGGCCACGGTCAGGTAAGGCCCCTCCGGCACGTCCGAGCGCTTGACGTTATACGACGTCGAGCCAGCCATTGGCTCCCACGTCACCCGCACCGAGGCATCCGTGGCCCCAGGCGAGACGGTCCCGCCGAAGAGCTTGCTTGTCCCGAGCACCTCGACCGTCGTGTTGTCGAGGGGAATCCAACCCCCGTCATTGATCTTGACGCTGGCATTCTCCGCGTAACGGACGTTGTGCGTCTGCAAAAAGAGCCGCTGCGCGTTGCTCGCCTGATCGGCCGATAGCTCGATCGAAACGCTCTCTTCGGTGCCCTCCGCGCCGAGAACTTCGATGGGGAGCGTAAGTTTTTTTGTCGGATCGAGCGCGCTGTTCTTGTTCACGTCCTGGCCGCCGCAGCCTGCGAGGAGCGACAGAAGCGTCGGAGCCAAGAACATATTCACGACAGCAGAAGCGTTTTTTTTTTCATCAAATGGCAGCGATAGTTGCCCGAGGGCCACTCTCTTCCGCGTCGGCGGCCTACGCCCCGAGAGCCCTGCATGGGCCAATCCTTCGCGAATTGCATCCGATGGGAGCGCAACATTTCGCCATCGCATCGTGCCTGCACACTTCGGACACGCTGTCACATCGATGGCGAACACATGCCGCAAAAGCCACGCCCACGGCTTGCGTCGCGCTTTCGCCGGAGTGGCGTCATCGAAACACCTCGCGCGGGAAAGGTATCAGCGCCGCGCTCCGACAGTGAACGCAATACGGGGCGGATTCGGGGCAGACAGAAGCCTGGTATCCGACTATACCGGGGCGTCGCTGCCTCATGTCGCTCCAAGTGATCCGTCGAGTTGCCCTGGTGTTCGTGACCCTCTCGCTCGGGATCGTCTCGCGTGGGACCGCGGAGGCCGCGGAAGAAGAAAAGACCCTCGACGTCACCGTGCACGCCAAGCGCTCGGATCGCGGGGGCCTCCAGGGCCGCGCGGGTTCCCGGGTGGATCGCGAGGACATGGACGAGCGATTGCCTCGCTCCGCGCCCGACGCGCTGCGCTACGAGCCCGGGGTCTTCGTGCAGCAGAGCGCGCACGGGCAGGGATCGCCGTTCATTCGAGGGCGCACGGGGCAGCAGACCGTGATGCTCTTCGACGGCATTCGAATGAACACGAGCCTCTACCGCCAGGGGCCGAACCAGTATTTCTTCACGCTCGATGCCCGGACCATCCAGAGCATCCAGGTGACGCGCGGCGGGGCCTCCACGCGGTATGGCTCCGACGCGATCGGCGGGGTGATCGACGCGCGGCCCCTGGAGCCCAAGATCGATCTTTCGGCGAAAGGGCCCAAGGCGCGGCCCCGGGCCTTTGCTCGGTATGGCACGGCCGACACCGATTTCGCGGATCGTTTTCAGGTCGACGCCTCGCTTTCGCCGAAGATTCGTTTCCTCGGCGGCGTGGGCCATCGCGTGGCCGGGCGCCTGGAGAGCGGCGGGCCCGTGCGGAGCCCGCGGACGGGCCTCGTTCCCCAGGTGCCGGCCTTCGAGGAGGACGGGCGCACGCAGCTCGGCACGGGATTTCGTGAGCTCACGGCGGACGGCCGGCTCGTTTTGGGGCTCCCGTCCGGGCGGCGAATCGTGGGCGCGGCGTACGTGTACCGTCAATACGACTCGCCGCGCACCGATCAATGCCCGCCGCCCTTCGCGCCGCGCTCGGAGTGCCTGAACTACGACGAGCAATTTCGATCCCTCGCCTACGTCGCGCTGGAGGGCGACATGGGCCCGCTCGGGCGCTTCGGCCGGATCACGCTCTCGTACCAGCGCCAACACGAGCGGCGGACCTTCGACAGGCCCGAATCCTTCATCCAGAACATCGGCCGCGACGCGGTGGACACGCTCGGCCTCACGATGGTGTTCACGGGGCACGAAAAGCGTATCGGAAACGCCGTGCAATGGCGGGTCGACGGGGGCGCCGACGCGTTCGTGGATCTCGTGACGTCACGCGCGTGGACCTCGTTCACCGATATCGACGCGGTGATCGCGCTCTCGCGTGGGCAATACGTGGACGGCGCGCGGTACGTGCAAGGGGGTATGTTCGTCGAGGGACAAGCGTCTTTCTGGGATCGGCTCGTCGTGCGGGCGGGGGCGCGGGGCGCATTTGCGCGGGCGAGCGCGGCGGCGGATCCGGCGTCGGGGACACGCGCGGTCTCGGGGACGTGGCCCATCGTGGTGGGCCATGCGGGGGCGGAGGCGCGCCTCTCGGATTCGATCTCGCTCCTCGCGAGCGTGGATCGCTCGTACCGCGCGCCGAACCTCGACGATCTGACGTCGCGGCAGCAATCGGGGCCGGGGTTTCAGTTCGAGAACCCGGATCTCGCGCCGGAGCGGGCGATCACGTTCGAGGCGGGGGTGCGGTACACGCGGACGCGGATCGAAATGGACGCGTGGGTCTATCACGCGACGGTGAGCGACGCGATCGCCCGGTCCTTGCGGACGATCGCCGATTGCCCGCCCGAGACGCCGCAATGCAGGACGAGCTGGTCGCGGTTTCAGCTCGTCAACACGCCTCGGGGCTCGTTCGTCACGGGATTCGAGCTCTCTGCGCGGGCGACCTTGCCCCTCGGCCTCACGGCGCGCGCGACGCTCGCCTATGCGTACGGGAGCGCGCCGAACCCGCAGGCGCGGCCCGCGAATCCGTCGATCCCCTACGAGATCCGCGTGCCTATCTCGCGTGTGCCCCCGCTGAACGGCTCGGCGGAGCTCCGCTGGGCGGGCTCTTTCGGCGCGCATGCCGGGGCCGGGCTGCGCTGGGCGACCCTTCAGGACCGGCTCGCGCCCACGGATTTCACGGACGCGCGTATCCCCGAGGGCGGCACGCCGGGCTTCGTGGTCCTGGATCTGCGAGCCGGCTACCGGATCCGGCGGGATCTCGTGCTCGCGGCCGTGCTGGAAAACGTCTTCGATGCGGCCTATCGTTGGCACGGCTCGAGCGTGAACGGCGCGGGCCGTGGGATCATCGTGAGTATCGAGGCGGGATTATGAAACATTCGAAAAAAGCGCTTCCGGCCGTGATGGCCCTGCCCTTCCTGGCGCTTCTGAGCGTCGCCTGCGAGGCCGAAGACCCGGAGGTGACGGATCCCATCGGCAGCGGCGGGACCGGCGGGGCCTCGGTCTGCGACGCGGACGAGACCCTCGTGGACACCGCCGGGCCGAGCTGCGCGGCGCTCGCCGACGACTACACGCCCCGCGACGCGGCCTCGGCGAACGACACCTGGCCGGCCTGCATCAGCGACGGCAATACGTACGTGAAGTTCGACGAGAACATCTCGAGCCTGGCGCGTGTCGCCGCGTTCGAGCAAATCGCGACGCTGCTCGGCTTCGGCGGCACGAAGGCGCCCTCGCCGCAGGATTTCCTCGATGCCCGCGTGGCGTATGCGCAGGAGCAAGGCATCGAGTCGCGCGTCTCGCGGCGCGAGGACGAACATTACCCGCCCGCGCCGGCGGCGTGCCGCGACATGACGCCCGAGGAGCAGGCGAAATACCCGGATCGTTGCGTGGGCCCCGTGAAGATCCGGCCCATCCTGAATGCGGCCTTCGAGGCCGGGGTCCTTGGCCAGGATCCGGTCACGCAAGCGGCGCGTATCGAGGCCGCGTTTCTCTGGTTCTTTTATATGTCGACCTACAAGGAGGCGACGAGCGCCGCGCAGAACGCCCTCGACGTCGACTCGATGTGGGCGAAATACACGGGCGGAGAGCCACGCGAATCCTCGCTCGGGCTCTCGCGTTACGTGAAGGCACGCAGCCAGGAGGCGCACGATCGTATCTGGGACGGGCTGCTCGCGGTGCGGTGCTGGCGGGATCTCGACAATCCGACCGGGGTGGCGATGGATCTCGCCCTGCGGGATCGCGCGCGGGCGCAGCTCGATCGGGCGCTCCTCCGTGGAATGGCGCTCCTCGTGCGGCAAAGGGCCGAGGCGCTCGATTGCGCGGCCGGGTGGGAGACGGTGAAGATCCTCGGCGCGGTGCTGGATCGAGAGGCGGAGGCGCGGGATCCTGCGAATGCGGCATTGCTCCGCGCCGAGGTCGGGAAGATCCGCGCCGAGGACGTCGACCCGAAAAAGGTCATCGACGCTCTCGACGCGATCTTCCCGTGCCCGTGACGCGTCAATTCGGCGAAAACAGGACCGGGTTATCCATCTGACGTCTTCGTGAGATCGAGGGCCTTCTTCAGGTTCCCGGCGAGCGTTGAGGCCCGCCCCCGGCCCCAGTAATGAAGGAACAGGATCCGCGGCACCTCGCCCACCATGTGGTGATGGATGGCGACGACGTGGATCCCCGCGCCGCGCAGGGATTTCAGCACGGGCTGGAGCTCGTCCTCGGTGACGGCGAAATCCCCGTCGACGATGGCATTCTCTTCGGTCCCCGCGAAGGCGGCCCAGGTGTTCACGCCCATCGCCTTTCCAATGCTGCACCCGCACGCCGCGTTCGTCGCGGGCCGACCGATGGTGACCTTGTACATCCCGTCCTTCGCCGCGCCCCCGTGCCCGAGGGCAGCCTTGATCTTGTCGCCGTCGATCGCGCTTTTGGCGGGCAAGGGCGCGCCGCCGCTCGTCTCGCGTACCTCCTTCGAGGCCGCGCGGATCCGCGCGGACGTGTCGAGCGCGCCTTTCACGGCCTTGCCGAGCGAGGCCACGGAGCCTTCCCCCTCGATGTGCATGAAATACACGTGGGGTTTGTCGTAAAAGAAATGGTTGTGGAGGGCGGTTACTTTCAGGCCGCCGCCGAGCGCGGCGCTCATCACGTCGCTCACTTCGTCCGAAAAGAGGACGAGGTCGCCCATGACCATCGCCTCGATGCCGGGGAGCTTTCCCGGTGTGAAGCCGGCCCACGAGGTCAATCCCATGAAGGGCGGCATGGTCCATCCATCGATCTCGAC
>JANMGF010000758.1:0-1478 GCA_031374535.1 Polyangium sp. (in: bacteria) | reverse complement strand
CCCGTCGTCGTGAACGCCTCGCACACGCTCCTCGGCCTTGATCGACTGGGAGATCTCGAGAGGCTCGACAACAAGATGGCCCTCTTCTCCACGCCCGATCAGGTGCGCTGGCAGTCGACCGCGCAGAAGCCGCCGATGCGCTGGGTGACGATGGCGATGAACGGGATCCTGGCCCGCGCGGCCTACGACAAGGCGACGTCGCGCGTGCGCGAGGCCGTCATCAAGGAGGAGCCGGCGGACGAGGGCGCGATGGTCTGGATCGCGCCGGCGTACGGCGTGGGCGCGCTCATCACGCAGAGCTTCCGCGAGACGAGCTGGCCCTGCCGCATCGTGGGCGCGCGCAGCGGCGGCACGCTCGGAAACCTCACGGTGCACGAGGTGCGTGGCCACGTGGACGACGCCGAGGCCGTGGCGATCCCCACGCAAGCGTTCGTCTCGACCGACTCGCAACGTGAGCTCTCGAAGGCCGGCGTTCTCCTCCTCGCGTCCGCGCCGAACAGCGACGCGGTCTACGTGCTCTCGGCGCCGACGGCGTACGTGCCTCCGCCCAAGCGCACCTACGACAGCGCATCGACGGAGCCCGAGGCGCGTCTCGATCGGGTCTCGCTGGTCGATCAGCTCTTCGTGGCGCGGGTGGTGCAGCTCCTGCGCGTGATCAGCGGCCGTTTGCCTGGGAACGTCGCGCCCTCGGACGCGAAATCGGTCGTGGAGCGCTCGCTCTGGTCGCTCTTCGAGGACGCGAAGCCCGGCAGCCTGGAGATCGCCGTGAACGCGCAGGCCACGTCCGACGGCACCGGCGTCGCCGTGGCCATCCGCCCGCGCCGCTTCCTCGGCGTCACGCTCGAGGAGTTCTCCCTCGAATTCCTCGTCGGTTAGTCGAAATCTCCACGCACAAAACACGAAGGCCGGCTCTCTCGAACCGGCCTTCCTGCGTTTGTCAGGGCTCTTCGAGACCGATCATTCCTTGTCGAGCTTGCCGACGAGGCTCAGCGTGAAGAATGCGCCCATGTACTTGAAGTGCGGGCGCACCTGCATGTCGACCTTGTACCAGCCGGCGTTGCCCTCGACCTCGGTCACGATGATACGCGCCTTGCGGAGGGGACGACGACCGCGGATGCTCGCCGAGACGACGTCCTGGTCCGCGACGAACTGCGAGATCCAGTCGTTGAGCTCCTTCTCGAGATCGGCGCGCTCCTTCCACGTACCGATCTGCTCGCGCTGCAGCACCTTCAGGTAGTGCGACAGGCGCGTCATGATGAACATGTACGGGAGCTGCGTGCCGAGGCGATAGTTGAGCTCGGCGGCGCGGCCCTCCTCGCTCTGGCCGAAGTACTTCGGCTTCTGCACGCTGTTCGCCGAGAAGAAGCACGCGTTGTCCGAGTCCTTGCGGTAGGAGAGGCCGATGAAGCCCTCTTCCGAGAGCTCGAACTCACGGCGCTCCGTGAGCTGGATCTCGGTCGGGATCTTCGTCTGGATCT
>JANMGF010000756.1:0-2267 GCA_031374535.1 Polyangium sp. (in: bacteria) | reverse complement strand
GTCCGTTGATGATCCATCCCCGTATGTTGCGTCTTCTCACGTCCTGTCCGCAGATGGCGAAAAAGAGCGAGCTTGCGGTAAAAGCTCCTGCCGGTCTGAGGGTGCAGCGGGCGTTGACGCCTGGCACGGGCCGTGCTGAATAGAGAAAACACGTAGGAGGACGGTCGTCATGAAGAAAGCCCTTTCGCTCGCTGCTGTTGCCATCGTTGCCTTTGCCGGCGTCGCGTTCGCGGCCGAGGGGTACGACCTCAAGATTTCCGGCGCCTCCGGCAAGTCCGGTGACAAGTCGACGGCGACCGTGACCGTCAAGGCGAAGGGCATCTATCACGTCAACCTCGAGTACCCGCACAAGCTCATTCTCACGACGCCCGAAGGCGTGACGGTCGAGAAGGCGAAGCTCGTGGCGGGCGACGCGAAGGTCTCCAAGGAGGAGATCTCGTTCAGCGTCGTCGCGACGGCGGCCTCGCCGGGCAAGAAGACGATCGAGGCCGAGCTCAAGTCCGCCGTTTGCACGGATTCGACGTGCGTGCCGTTCTCCGAGAAGATCTCGATCCAGGTCGACGCGAAGTGACCCTGCCGCGGTGCCCTCCCGGGCCCGCATGACGCATAAAAACGAAACGCCGCCCCTCCAGAAGGATCGGGCGGCGTTTTCGCGCTCGAAGCTTCGATTCCCGCTCAGGCGGCCGAGATGATGAGGCCGCCGTCCGTACCGCCCAGCGCGGGCACCTGCTTGCCGGCCATGAGGGCGCGGATCGTCTCCATATCCGCAGCCGACGGGCAGCCCCAGCCGGGCTGGTATTCGAAGACCGAGGCCGCGGCGCGGGCGTGCAATCGGTCGTCGAGGATCTCCATCTCGTCGAGCGTCACGAGCGAGGGGTGGGGCACGCCGCACGCCCGCGCGAGCTGCAGGAGCTCCTTGCGCAGCACCGTGACGTAATTGGCGAGCCGGGCCGATTTGTCCGTCGGATCGAGGCCCCGCACGAGCCATCGATTTTGCGTGGCGACGCCCGTGGGGCAATGGCCCGTGTGGCATTCCTGGGCCTGGATGCACCCGATGGCCATCATGGCTTCGCGCCCCACGTTCACCATGTCGCAGCCGAGCCCGAACGCGAGGAGCGAGGCGTGCGGGAAGCCGAGCTTGCCCGAGCCGATGAAGATCAGATCCTCGGCGATCCCGGCCTCGGCGAAGGTGCGGTAGACCCGGGGCATCCCGATCTTGAAGGGGAGCGCCACGTGGTCGCTGAAGACGAGGGGAGCGGCGCCGGTGCCGCCTTCGCCGCCGTCGATCGTGATGAAATCGACGCCCCGATCGCCGCGCGCCATGAGCCTCGCGAGGTCCTTCCAGAACTTGGCCTCGCCGACGGCCGATTTGATCCCCACGGGCAGACCCGACACCTCGGCGAGTTTCTCCACGAAATCGAGCAGCTCGTCGGCCGAGGAGAACGCGGTGTGCGCGGCCGGGCTGATGCACGTCTTCCCGATCGGAATGCCGCGGATCCGGGAGATCTCGGCCGTCACCTTGGCGCCCGGCAAGACGCCCCCGAGGCCGGGCTTCGCGCCCTGGCTCAGCTTGACCTCGATGGCGCGGATCGGCGCGGACGCGATCGTCTCGAGGAACCGCTCCATGCTGAAGCGCCCGTTCTCCTCGCGGCAACCGAAATACCCCGTGCCGATTTGCCAGACGAGATCGCCGCCGTGCCGGTGGTGCGGTGAGACGCCGCCTTCGCCCGTGTTCTGCATGCATCCGGCGATCTTGGCGCCGCGGTTGATCGCCTCCACGGCTGCGCCGGAGAGCGAGCCGTAACTCATCGCCGACGTGTTGATCACCGAATTCGGTCGAAATGCCTTCTTCCGGTTTCGTTTGGCCCCGAGCACCTTGGCGCACGGCACGTTGTAGTTCGCGTCGTAGCCCGGCTCGCCCGCGTGCAGCTCCGGCAGGGGGAACGCCGCGTGCTTGATGATGAGATAGTTCGGGCTCTGCTCGAGATCGTTGTCGGTGCCGAACCCGAAGTAGTTGTTCTCCTTCTTGGAGGACGCGTAGATCCAGCGGCGCTGGTCGCGGGAGAACGGCCGCTCCTCGTCGTTGCCCGTCACGATGTACTGCCGCAGCGGCCCGCCGAGCTCCTCGGCGATGTACCGCAGGCGGCCGATCAGCGGGAAGTTGCTCACGATGGCGTGGTGCCGCTGGCGTCGGTCGCGCAGCCCCAGCACCACGCCCAGGCTGATCGCCCCGGCGGCCGACATCAGATACAGCGGAACATCCATAG
>JANMGF010000740.1:0-2912 GCA_031374535.1 Polyangium sp. (in: bacteria) | reverse complement strand
CCGATCGACGCGAGCGGCGCCTCGACCTGTGACGTCATCCTCGGCAATCCCGCGACGAACGTGAAGCCGCTCGATCCGCTCATGATCGACACCTACCAGAAGCGCACCGGGACGAACCCCATCACGGGGGACGTGCTCGTCGACGCCTCGACGCCCAACGCGAACCCGATCAACGGGCACGAGTGGACGATCGCGAACGACGATCTCCAGTATACCTGCATTCTGCCGCTCCCGCCGGGGGAGGAGCGTGATTGCACGAATTTCAACCTCACCGCCTGTGATTGCTCCGAGACGGACAACGACAACCCGCTCTGCGCGCCCGACCCGAACAACGGCAACGCGCGCACGCTCCAGGTCCGGGCGAAGGCGTACCCGGGCATCCGGCCGATCGCGGTGCTCGAGGCGCTCGGGGATCAGGCGGTGCTCGGGTCGGTTTGTCCGGCAAACGTGACCGACCTCGTGTCGCCGTCCTACGGGTACCGGCCGATGGTGCGGTCCGTGGTCGAGTGGATCTCGCGCCGCTCCTGCCCGAATCCCTGATCGAAGTGGAGGGTGCGCCCCGTTTTCGGGGGCGCACCCTTTTCCTTCAAGAAACCAGGATCTGCATCGGGCGCTCGATCAGCGCCCGGAGCGCCTTCAAGAATTGCGCCCCGATCGCCCCGTCGATGACGCGGTGATCGCAGGAGAGCGTCATCGAAAGGCGTCGACCGGGGACCACGGCGTCGCCCTTCACGACCGGCTCGCGCCGCACCTGCCCCACGGCCAGGATCGCGCCCTCCGGCGGGTTGATGACCGCCGAGAACTCGTCAATCCCGAACATACCGAGGTTCGAGATGGAGAACGTGCCGTTCGCCATTTCCTCGGGCTTGAGCTTCTTCGCCCGCGCCCGGCCCGCCAGATCGCGGATCTCCGCGGCGATGGTCGTGATGCTTTTCTTGTCGGCGTCACGCAGGACGGGCGTCACGAGGCCCTCCGAGACGGCCACGGCGACCGAGATGTCGACGCGGCGGTGCACGAGGATGGCGTCGGGCGTATATTGCGCGTTGCACTCGGGGACGCGGCGCAAGGCAATGGCGCAGGCCTTGACGATGAGATCGTTCAGCGAGATCTTCGTCGCGTCCTTGCCTGGCTCCGTCGCCGCGGCGAGCTCCGCGTTGACCTGCTCGCGCAGCGCGTTGAGCGGGTCGGCGTCGACGTCGATCGTCAAATAGAAATGCGGGACCGTCTGCTTCGACTCGACGAGCCTGCGCGCAATGGCCTTGCGCATCATGCTGAGCGGTCGCACCTCGGGCGCGGCGAGCTCGCCCGGCGCGGCGGCGATCGCAGGCGGAGGAGCAGCCGGGGCGGGAGCGGGAGCGGCCACCGGCGCGGGCGCGGCCGTGAGCCCGTCGAGGTCCCGAGCGACGATACGTCCCCCGGGGCCCGTGCCCGTCACCCCTGCGAGATTCAGGTCTCGCTCCCGAGCGAGCTTGCGGACGTAGGGAGACGCTTTGACGCGGCCAGGCTCACCCGCCGGCGCGGGAGCGGGAGCGGGCGCGGCTGCGGGCGCGGGAGCGGCAGCAGGAGCGGCTTCGGGAGCGGGCGCGGGAGCGGGCGCAGGAGCGGGCGTGGCAGCAGGAGCCGCCTCGGCTTTTGGTGCCGGTGCCGGTGCGCCCCCCGTGGCCTTCGCGACCAGCGCCGAGACGTCCTCCCCCGGCGCGCCGATGATCGCCACCGGCTGCCCGAGGCGCACCACGCTTCCTTCGGGCGTCAGGATCTTCAGGATCGTGCCCTTGTCGAAGGACCGATACTCCATCGTCGCCTTGTCGGTCTCCACCTCTGCGAGGAGATCGTCGACGCCGATGTTGTCCCCTTCCTTCTTGTGCCAGACGCTGATCTGTCCCTCCTCCATCGTGGGGGACAGCTTCGGCATATCGAGAACCTTGGCCATGTGACGTCTCCGATCCACCTGTCAGCGCTTGCGGTAGAGCACCTCGCGAACCGCGTCGGTGATCCGATCGGGTTGCGGCAGGACGTACTGCTCGAGCTTCGCGTTGTACGGCATGGGTACGTCGCGGAACGTGACGCGCAGGATCGGCGCGTCGAGCTCGTCGAAGGCGAGCCGCTGGATACGATCGACGACCTCGCCGCCCACGCCGCCGTAAGGCCAACCCTCGTACGCGAGCACCGCCCGATGCGTCTTCTGCACCGTCCGCACGAGCGCTTGTTCGTCGAGCGGGCGCAGCGATCGCAGGTCGATCACCTCCGCGTCGATGCCCTCCTTCTCGAGCGTCGCCGCCGCCTCGAGCGCGAGGTGCACGGGCCTTCCGTACGCGATGATCGACACGTCCTTGCCTTCACGCGCGACACGCGCCTGGCCCATCGGGACCACGACGTCCGGATCATCCGGCACCTCGCCCTTCATGTTGTAGAGCGTCTCGCTCTCCATGAAGAGCACCGGGTCGTCGTCGCGGATCGCCGCCTTGAGCAGACCCTTCGCGTCGGCGGGCGTCGACGGCGCGAGCACCTTGAGCCCGGGCACGTGCGCGTAAAAATGCTCCATCGCGTGCGAGTGCTGCGAGCCCACCTGCCGCGCCGATCCGTTCGGCGCGCGGAAGACGATCGGCACGTGGAGCTGGCCGCCCGACATCTGCCGGATCTTCGCCGCGTTGTTCAGGATCTGATCAAACGCGACCGCCGAGAAGTTCCACGTCATGTACTCGACGATCGGCCGAAGCCCGACCATCGCGGCGCCGATCGAGATGCCGGTGAAGCCGCTCTCGGTGATGGGGGCGTCGATCACGCGCTTCGGCCCGAAGCGCTCGAGCATCCCTTCGCTCACCTTGTATGCGCCTTGATACGCGCCGACCTCTTCGCCGATGAGGTACACACGCTCGTCGCGCTCCATCTCCTCGATCATGGCGGCGCGAACC
>JANMGF010000734.1:0-2033 GCA_031374535.1 Polyangium sp. (in: bacteria) | reverse complement strand
AGTTGACATAATGTATCTTATGCGAAGTATTGACGACGGCGGAGGAGGGGGATCCGAGCCGGTTTACGGCTGGAACCCCGCGCTCTTCGGGTTCGTCTCGACACACGGAGACGCCTGGCGCGTGAACGCACCTCGACCCCGTGGCTCGGCGTCACCCCACCGGTTTCGTCACCCCGGAAGCGCCCTCGGATCCGCCACCCGGCCTGGCGCTCCTCGTGAGCTCGTCAGCCCTTCCCGCCGAACCAACTCGTCAGGTTCGACGGCGGCGCCGACGTCGGCGGCGCGATCTGTACGCTGAGAAACGCTCCGCCGTTCGACACCACGAACGCCCGCACGCCAAACGCGGCCGGCGTCATCGCGAAGCTGCCGCCCGGCAAAATCCCGTCGATGAGGCCACCGGTCACGGGCGAAAACAGGAACAAGCCGTACCGCGTAGTCCCGACGAGCAGCGCTCCGGCCACCGGCACCGGCGCCGTGATCCCGCCTTCCGGCAGGTTTCGACGCCACAAAGTCCGCCCATCGTTCGGATCGAGCGCCCAGAGCCCTGTGAGCCCGCTCGCCGCGAACAGAATCCGCTGCGCAGGCACCGACGGGGGTTTGGGGGCGTAGCTCAGCTCGTCCGAGCGTAGCCCCCGAGCGTTGACAAGCGGCCCCGTGCGCGGCGCATGCGCCGGCTGCTCCCACAAAACGAGCTCCGTGACCCCCACGGCCTTCTCGTTCACCCACGCGCGCGTGCCGTTCTCCGCGTCGAGCGCGTACACGCCGGCCGCGTAGCTGCCGACAAAAACAACGTCACCCGACGTGATACGCCCCACGAGCGGCGTCGTGTCCACGTCCAGATAACGCGGCGCGTCGCCGCCTTGTTGTTGCTCCGCCTCAGCTGCGAGGTCCACGGCGGGCCACTGCTCCGAGCCGTCCTCGAGGTCGTACGCGAGCACGACGCCATCGGAAAACGCCGTGTAAACCTTGTCCCGCCCGAGCGCCGGACCTGCGTACCCGGCGACCTCCATGCCGAACGCCGGCGTGCGGTGCTGGTGCCACTTGAGGGCCCCGGTCGCCGCGTTCATGGCGACGAGCGTGTCGTTGGCATTCGTGACGTAAAGCACGCCGTTTCGCAGCACGGGACGACGACCCACCTCGGCGTTCGTCGAGAACCGCCAGAGCATCCGGCCGTCGGTGGCGCTCACCTTGTAGACGGCGCCGTCGTTCGAGCCGAAATAGAGGACCTCCTCGTCGGCGTCGTAGAGCGGCTCGCTCTGCACGGGCCCCATGGTTTCGAAGCGCCAGAGCGTGGTGCCGTCCTCGGCGCGAAGCGCGTAGAGGCCGTTGTCGCTCGACGGGACGAAAATGCGCCGGCCGGCGATGTCGATCGCGGGACGACCGCGCTCGTAGGCCTCGGATAGCTGGCGGGACTCGGCCGTGAGGGGCCGGCGGTAGCTGATCGACAACGTGCCGCCCGGGTGGTGCAGCCATGTCGGGACCTGCGGCGTCGCCGGGATGCTCAGGCTCTCGCAGCCGAGGATCGGGAGCGCGAGGGCCACGGAGGCCGCAAGTACGAACGGCGAGATCGCCCTCACGCTTCACTCCTCACGGCGTGCCGCCCTGCTGCTGGGCCGCCTTTTTCTGGGCTTCCTCGACCATGCGCCGCGCCCTCTCCTGGATGTCGGCAGGCATCGGCGCGCCGCCTCCCATGTTGGGCATCGCAGGCATCGCGGCTGCGGTGCTCGGATCGATCTGGACCATCAGATCGTGCACCGCGCTCTTCAGGTACTCGAGCGGCTGCGGATCCTTGCTCGGGACCGCGAGTTTGTCGTCGAGCGGCTTCAGGATCTCCTTCGCCTTGTCCTTGTTGCCCTTGGTGAAGAGGATGCGCGCCTCGTGGTACGTGGCGAGGTCCTTGTACCCCTTGACGTCGATGCCCGAGAGCTCCTTGAAGCTCGCCATCGCGCCGTCGAGATCCCCCTTGCCTTCCTTCGCGTACCCCATGCCCTCGGTGGCGCGGCCCTTCACGTCCGGATCCGCGCCCGCGAGCG
>JANMGF010000715.1:0-6429 GCA_031374535.1 Polyangium sp. (in: bacteria) | reverse complement strand
GACGAAAAAGCCTGCCGAGCCTGCCGCCGAAACGACGTCGGGCTGAGCTGAGGCTCCTGTCCCCTCCCCCGGGCGCCCCATGTTATGCGGGCGCCCGGGGCCAGCGCTCCGCCACCGCCTGAACGCAGCATCGCCCCGCGTCAGATTTCTTCGCCTCGGGCGTGGAACGCGGGTAGGCTGGGCCGCGATGGGCCTCGAAGCGCTACGCGTCAAGAATCTTCGCTGTTTGAGCGACACGCCCCTCATCCCGATCCGCCCCATCACCGTCCTGGTCGGCCGAAACAGCTCGGGGAAAAGCACGTTCCTGCGAACGTTCCCCCTGCTCCGGCAGAGCGTGGAGACGCCGACCGAGAGCCCGATCCTCTGGTATCACCAGCGGTATGTCGATTTCGGGACGCTGCAACACGCGATCAACCACCGGGCGACCGAGCGAGCGGTGACATTCGAGTTTTCAGTCAGGCTGCCGGAGACTACTGAAATCGCGCTCGGGAGACCGCCGCCGCTCTTCGATGTGGCGATGACCCTAGCCGAGGGGCAACCCCCGCATGGGTCCTATGTCCAGGCGTACGAGATCAAGTGCCTGGATCACGTGGCATCGTTGCGATTCACGCCTCTCGGCAACCTGTTGAGCTTCCAGGCCAATGGAGCAGACGTCATGCCCAGCGGAATCGAAATGTCGCTGGACGGCGCAGCCTACCTGCTGCCAGCGATTCGACCAGGGAATGGCAAGGTAAAGTATCAACCCGTCATTAGGCCGCTCCATATCGAAACGCCCGAGTTCGGCGGGTTGGACTTGGAGCCGCTGCTGGCCGAACTCGTACGTTCGCTGCGCCCGATCTACCAAGGAAAGATACTCGAAAACCATCTCGAATGGGTCGGGCGTCAAATGGTCCTCGGCTCCCCCGACGCGATGTGGCGATGGCTCGAGAGGCTCAGCGATCGCAGACTCAAACTCAAGAAAAACTTCATGGTGGAAGGCACGTCCGGGCCCATGTTCGAGGAGATCGTCCATCGCACATTCGCGCGCCTGGTCCCCTGGATCCTCGCCGCGGTGGACGTGTACGTCGCCGACTTCATGAACAGCGTCGCATACCTCGCCCCACTACGTGCAACAGCCGATCGCTCGTACCGGGTGCAGGACCTCTCCGTCAACGATGTCGATCCCGACGGGAAGAACCTCGCCATGTTCATGTACTCCTTATCGGAGACGGAGCGGATGAGCTTTACGGCCTTCACGAACGACCACCTCGGCTTCGAGTCAAAGATCGACATCTCCGGCCTGAGCGCCGAGATCCTCGTCAAGGAGCCGGGAGCACACCGTCACATCAACCTCGTCGATATCGGCTTCGGATACACGGAGGTCCTGCCCCTCATGGCGATCCTCTGGTCGACCTGCTGCCGCGAGCGGAAGGCCCGCGATCGGCCCACGTCGCTGCTCGCAATCGAGCAGCCAGAACTCCACCTGCATCCGGCTCATCAAGTGAAGCTCGCCGGCGCCATCGCGAGCGCCTGGCGGACGAGCCGCGACGCCGGGCGGGAGGTAAAGATCATGGTCGAGACGCACAGCGAGGGGATCGTCAACGGGCTCGGCGATCTGATCCAGAAAGGCGTGATCAGCGCCGAGGACGTGCAAATCGTCATCTTCGACCAGGATCCCGAGACGCGTCAGACCGAGGTCCGCATCGCGGGATACACGCAAGACGGCGCGCTGAACGATGCGTGGCCTTTCGGGTTCTTCGCCCCCGTCACGGATGGTTGAGCGGTGCTGATCGAGATCGATGGGTCGGCGGTCGACGATGCGATCGGAAAGGGCGGCTCGGCGGAGAAGTCCCGCGAGTGCATCGAGAACCTGCTGCTCGCGCATCGTACCGGCAAACACATCGTGTCGATCGACAAGGCGCAAACGGCAAAGCTCGCAGCGGTCCACGATGCGCTCGGGAGACGCGGGAAGGGCGCGCTTCGGGACATCGAGGCAAGAAACTCCGAGATTCGTGGCCTTCGGGATCGATTGAAGTGGCGCGTCCACGTGGGCCTGGGCGCGACGTTCAGCGGAGACTCCTTCTTGCAGAACGGAAAGGAGGTCATCCGGGCGTCACTCCATCATTTTCATGACCTCACGAGGTCGACGAACGGAACGGTCCTGCTCGGAGAAAACCCGAAGGACGCTGCGCTCTATAGGATTCTGGGCAAAGCATTCCTCGCGCAGTGCAAATGGCAAACGCAGCTCCCCTTCGACGAACGGGGCGGAGGCGGGAGCACCACGGCGCCGACGTTCGCCAAGCTCTGCGCGGAGGGAAAAATCGTTCTCGCCATCGTGGACAGCGACCGGAGTCATTCCGGGGCACCACTGGGGAAGACCGCTACGAGCGTGCAGAAGGTTGCCCGCACACCCTTGCAGCACGTTCATGTGTTGCATGTTCGTTATGCGGAGAACGTGATCAGCCCGTCGGTCTACGAAGAGGCGTTCGCAGGAAAGGCAACCGAGCTCGCGGCGCTTACGGGGCTGATGCAAGCAGAGGGGCAAGGAGGGACGTCGGCCTTCCACGATCACGCCAATCTGAAGGAAACTCTCGGAAACAAGGCGCTCGAACGGGCGGTCGCCTGGATGGAAAAGCAAGACCCCAAGCGCATCGCACGATTGCTGGGCATCGAGAAGAAGACGCACCTCGGCGAGCTCTGCGAGAAGCTGCTCGCCTGGGGCATCGCGCTGAACACTCGTCCTGCTTGAGCCCCTACAGCGCCCGAAACCGCGCCGTCACCCACACCGTCCGTCCCGGCAACGGAAACCCCAAATAGTCACTCACCGGCACCGCTATCGACCTCCCCGATAGCGGTGACGGCACCCGCAGCGTCCGCACGTCGAACAAATTCTGCACCTCGACCCCCATCCGCAGCGACGACCCCCACGGCACATCCAGCGAAGCCCCCGCGCCGTGGAACAAGCGCGGCGGCACCAGGATCGTGCCCGCCGTATCCACCGTCGTACCCGCCACCGCGTCGATCCCATACCGAAGCCGCACAGGACCGAACCGGTACGCCGCGTCGTACGAGAGGTCATGCATGGGCCGGCCCGGCAGCGGACGGCCTCGCGAGAGCGGATCCTCGCCGAGGTTCTCCGTATGCATGAGCGTGTAACTCACCGTGGTCGCGAAACGCGTCCCGACGAGCGAGGCTGAGACCTCGGCGCCGGCGATGCGGGCCGCGTCGATGTTGCCCGCGCGAAAGGTGCTGCGGCCGAGGGGCAAGAACACGATGAGGTCACGCGCGGACGTGACGAACCCGACGAGCTCGTAGTGGAAGGACACGCGTCCAGTCGCGACGTCGCCAGAGATGCCGACGTCCGCCGCGAGAGCAGCCTCGATGCGAAGGCGCGGGTCGCCGAGCAAGCTGCCGCGGTCGCCGTAAAGCTCGACGAAGCTCGGGAAACGGCGGAGCGCGCCAGCGTGGGCCGAGAGGACGGCAGCGTCCGCGAAACGGAAGGAGGCGCCAAGATGGCCGCTCGGGACGAGGTCGTTTGCCGCGGGATCGGCGTCGCCCGTGGGGGAGAGGGAGGCGCGGACGCCGGTCGCGCGATCCCGTCGAGCGTCGAGGCGCGTGGTGGCGAAGAGACGGAGAGGATCGATCGGGCGCGCTTCAAGCTCGACGCCAAGGCCACCCGCGAGGCGTGAGGCAGAGACGCCGCCAAGCGCGCTCGCTTCCGCGGACGGCGCGAGCGACTCGCCACGCATGTCGAGGAAGACGCCGAGGGTCGAGCGGGGGACGCGGGGGATCGAGCCGCGGTAGCCGAGGGATCCGCCGGCTGCGAGGATCGACTGCTCGGCGAGGTTCGTCGTGCGCGTGGGATCGATCTCGCCGTCGGGATCTTCGAAACGCGCGCCCTCACGACGACCCCACGCTTGCAAGCGGAGCGAGCCCTGGAGGACGTCACGTACGGTGGCGTCGACGCCCGCGACGAGGCGGTTCGTCTCGAGGCGAGGGAACAACGTGGGGAACGTGGCGGAGCCGGGCAAACCCACGCGGCGCGCGTCCGCGAGGAACGTCACGCCGACAGCGCCCCACGGTCGTTCGAGGGCGACACGGCCGATCGTCCCCGCAGAGACAGCGCCCGCGTTCGTGCGCGTGCGCGTGACGAGATCACCCGTGCGTGGGTTCGTGATCGCGTAGGGAAAATCTCCGTCGGAACGAGCGCCGAAGACGCCCACGCCGATCTGAAGATCGCCGACCTTACGCGCGTCACCCGCGCGGACCTTGAGCGCGCCGAAGGAGCCAGCGATGGCCTGCCACTCGGTGCGCGGGCCCGAGAGCGACGAAGGGGGATCGAGGACGAGCACGCCGCCGAGGTAGCCAGTCGCGCCGAGCGAGGCGGGCGCGAAGCCGCGATACACGCGGAAGCTCGCGCCGGGCCAGAGCGGGAGCGCGCCGACGTCGAGCGAAGGATCCGCGCCGCTCGTGAGCGGAATGCCGGCGAGAAGAACGCCGACCTGCGTGGACGCGGAGCCACGAATGGAGAGCACGGCCTGCGCGCCATCCGCGCCGAGACGACGCACGTGCACGCTCGGGAGCTCGGCGAGGATCGAGGCGGCATCAACAGGCTCGCGCGCACGATCGTCGCTCGAAACACGCGTGACGAACGCAGGCGCCGTGGAGCCACGCACGGTGACGTCGATCGGCTGGGAAGGTTCGTCGGCGCGCGCGCGTCGCGGAGCCACGAGCCACGCGACGAGCGCGGCCGCGCCGAGAACGGAAGCGGCGCTCGTGCGGACAGACATGCGGATCCCAGGAACCTGGTCACCCGCGATGCCACGGGGACGAACGCTGCCGTAGATCGATCCGCGCAGGGCGGCGAGAGGGTTTGGGGGCCGTCTCGGGTAAAAAAAACCGCGCATGGTGATCGCGGTTGGACACCGCAGTGACCAGCGAGCGGACAGGTTGATGCTGGGTTCTTTCCTTCCGGATACTTCTACTGCTACGTAGCTTCCATGAAGACGCGCACGACACAACGCTTGCTTGCAGCAGGTTTCGCGGCCGCTGGGGCCTTCGTGGCGCTCTCCCCGGAAGCACACGCCGTCGACTGGGTGATCAAAAATCCCTCCCAGCACCCGGCGTACCGGGCCGAGCTCGAGCCCCACGCGAACTTCATCCTCTTCCGGCGCGGCTACGGCAGCGGCCGGTTCGGTCGAGGGACCGAGTTCGGCGGCGGCTTTCGCGCCTCGATCGAGCTCGCGGACCCGGCGTTCATCAAGAAGATCAACAACACGATCGCCATCTCGTTCGGCGTCGATTTCACGGACTGCCGCTACTGCCGCAACTACCGGGACAACTACCTGTTCTGGTCACCCGTGGCGCTCCAGTGGAACTTCTTCCTGACGCGCAAGTGGAGCGTGTTCGGAGAGGTCGGCGGGATCGTGCGCAGCGAAGGCTTCCGGTACTTCGACATCGACCCGGCCATCTGGCTCGGCACCCGCTTTCATTTCAACGACAACATCGCCCTCACGCTCCGCACGGGGTACCCGATGTTCAGCGTCGGCGTCTCGTTCTTCGTCGGGAGCTGACCGGAAAGCCGGAAAAGCTTGCCATCTGCGCGCATCTCGCGCGTGCGGATCGTCTGCCGGGCAGGTAGACTAACGGCGATGTTCGGGATCCTGGCCCTCGCGGTGCTGATGGTGGTCCACGAAGGCGGGCACTTCCTCGCGGCGCGTACGTTCGGTATGCGCGTGCTGAAGTTCTCGATCGGCTTCGGGCCGACGTTCTTCAAGATCGCCCCGAAAGACGGCTACTACTGGTTCACCTCGGCCGCCGAGAAGGTGAAGCTCCGTCTCTGGAAACACGACGCGGAGAAACAAGGGCCGACCGTCTACCAGGTCGCGATGATCCCGTTCCTGGCGTACGTGCAAATCGCCGGGATGAACCCGCTCGAAGAGAACGATAAGGACGACAAAGGCAACTTCTCGAACGGGAGCCTCTGGGGTCGTATCGTCACGATCTTCAGCGGCCCCCTCGCGAACTACCTCTTCGCCTCGGTGTTTTTCTTCGGCGCGTTGCTCTACGGCGGCAAACCGGCGACGGTGCTGGTGAACAACGAGCCGCAGCTGGCGACGTACGTCGACGCGCTCCCAGGCAGGCCCGCCGCGGCCGCGGGGCTAGAGCGAGGTGACAAGGTCGTCGAGGTCGCAGGCACGCCCGTGGCGACCTGGAACGAGATGGCCGAGCAGATCTCGAAGCGCCCCGGCGAGCCGATCACGATGGTCGTCGAGCGCAAGAGCGAGAACCTCGAAGAGCGCAAGACGCTCGCGCTCACGCCGGCGAACGAGAACGGCAAGGGCAAGATCGGCGTCGCGCCGCACAAGCTGCCCGTGCCGGCGAAGGAAGCCGCGATCGTCGCGCTGACGAAGCCGCCCGAGGTGGTGAAGAGCATCTTCACCGGCCTCT
>JANMGF010000711.1:0-1023 GCA_031374535.1 Polyangium sp. (in: bacteria) | reverse complement strand
GGACAGCCCCCTCCTGGGGTGTGGGGCAACGCCCCGCGCGTCCCTCTCCCTCACGCCATGAGTGCGCGTACGCGTGGGAAGACGGCGTGGATGTCGTCCATCGACACGGCGCCTACGCTGAGACGGAACCAGCCGTTTTCCTCGCGCAAACCGAAGGCTTGGAAGGGGACGACGGCGAGGCCTGCTTCTTCGAGCAGGACCTTGCGGATCTCGTCGTTTGTATGGATCGTGCGGCCTCGGATGGTCTTGCCGATCCAGTCGAAGCGTGCGGACAGGTAGATCGCTCCTTGCGGCGCGATCGCCTCGACGGGCAGACCCTCGCGTTTCATGGCTGCGAAGCCTGCGAAGAGGCCGTCGAGCCGCTCCTTTACCTTGGCTTTTGCGCCTGAGAGGAACGTGCGCATCGCGTCGGGTGCGTCGAGCAGCGAGGCTGTCGCGACTTGCTCGGCTTTCGGGGCCCAGGCGCCTACGTGCCCGAGGATGTCGGCCATGCGCCTCCGCACCGAGGGCGGCATGAAACCCCAGCCCACGCGCATGCCCGTCGCGCAGAACGACTTTGACAGCGCGTCGAGGAGAAGCGTGTATCGCGCGACCTCGGGTACCAGCGAGACGGGCGTCTCGTGGTGCGCTTCGCCGTGCGTGAGCATCCAGTACACCTGGTCGTATACGAGGAAGACGGGGCGGGCGCCGGTCGTCTCGCGGCGTCGGTTTTCCTCGACCACGAGCTCGGCGATGCGCTGCAGCTCGTCCTTCGCGATGACGGTGCCGGTCGGGTTCAGCGGCGAGTTGACGAGCAAAAGGCGGGCGCTGCCGATGTGCGGACGAAAATCGTCGGCGGTTGGGAAGAAGTTCGACGCGGCCGAGACGGGGATCTCGACGGCTTTGGCGCCGGAGAGGTAGGCGTAGTGGTTGTTGTTCCAGGACGGGACCGGGTACACGGCGACGTCCCCGGGATCGATGAGCGTGCGGTAAGCGCCGTAGAGCAGCGGGCGCGCGCCGCCGGCGACGAGTACGGACTCGATC
>JANMGF010000668.1:0-16970 GCA_031374535.1 Polyangium sp. (in: bacteria) | reverse complement strand
GACGAAAACGGGGCGGACGTGGCGATCGTGCCTCTGCCGACGTTCGTCGCGGCGTACGAGCGGCTGCGGGCGCTGTCGCCGGAGGTGTTTTTCGTGGTGGGTTTTTCGCGCGGGCGTGAGGCGTTCGCGGCGAAGGAGGGTTTGCCCACGGGGCCGGTGAAGGGGGACGTGAGCCTCGTGGGTTCGCCGGGCGCGCCGTCGACGTTCCTCGGGCTCTTTTTGCTCGATGTTTCGGGGGTGCCGGCCTCGAATGTGCATGTGATCGCGCCGGGGAGCCGCGACGAAAAGGAAGCGGCGTTCATCGCGTTCGACCGGGCGGAGATGGGCGCGGACGGGGCCGCCGGGCGCAAGATCGTATTGACGACGGCGGACGCGCCGCGGCTCGTGCCGCTCGTGGCGGTGGCGCCGCGGGGGTTCATCACGGACAAGGAGCGCGCTCTTTCGGCGCTCGCGCGGGGTTTTCTGGAGGGCCAGAAGAAGCTCGCGGCGGACCCGCCGGGCAGCGCGCGGATCGTGGCCGGGGCGAAAGGCGCGCCGGAGCCGCTCGCTCTTTTGCGCAGGCTCGGGGACGTGGAGCCGGCGTCGCTCGCCGACAATGCGAGGCTCGCAGGTTTGTCGGGGCGCGGCGCGCTCTCGCTTTCGGCCTTGTTTCAGCGGACGTGGCAGCTTTATCGAGGGGCCTCGCTCCTCGCGACGCCGCCGCCGGAGGCGCCGCCGATCGCGACGGGGGTGATCACGGCGCTCGCGCGTTCGGGCGGGGTCCCGGGCGGCGAGGGGAAACGCGACGCGGGCAAGGGGCAGCCGGAGGAGGGGAAGAAGCCACTCGTGGTGTTCCGCCAGGAAAAACTCGACGAGGAGGCGCTGGTCGATACGATCGGGCTGCTCGCGGCGGCATTCGAGCGGAGCGTCGTGCGGGTATCGGTGACGAACGTGAGCGGCGTGGACGCGGCGAAAACGAAGAAGGTGATCGAGGCGGTGGAGGGGCGGTTCGACCTGGAAGGCGGGCGAATCGTGGCGCCGAAGAAGGCGGGGGCAAAGGGAGCGGCCGTGGTGGAGGTGATGGCGCTTCCTTGACCAGGGATTCGTGGGATCTTCGATCCGAGGGTTGTGCCATGTTGAGAATCCTTCGCGAACAGGTCACGGAGCTAGAGCGGGCGGAGCTCGAGCAATACCGGGAGCGCGTTCTCTCGCAGATCCGCGATATTTTGCCGACGTCCTGGGCCTTCCACGGCGAGGAGGGGTGCGCTTCGCTCGTCGACCGAGGGATCGCGCGCGCCGCTCGGCACGGGGGCAAATCGGAGCAGGACGTGTTTCGTTACGTCTCGCTGATGCTGGTGCTCGGCGCCGATTTCGAGGACGACCCCGCGTTGCCCTGGGTGCGCGAGATCCTGGACGATCCGGAGTCGAGCGGGTGGCAGAAGATCAGCGCGCTCATGGACCGGGCCATCGAATGGGTGCGCGAGCGTGACGCGACGAGCAAGGCAAAGGAGGGGGGGTCGTGAGCGACGATTCGCCGATTCCGCGGCCTCGGCCTCGGCCCGAGCGGCCGGAGGATCAGCCCCAGGCCGTAGAGCTTCAGAACGCGAATACGGCCGCCGGGGGGATGCCTTCGTCCGAGGCCGGCGCGGCGTGCGCCGATTGTCCGCAGGGCTTCAAGCTCGAATACAAGAGTCGGTACACGGAGCAGGGGCAGAAGGACAAGACCGCGAATCGGTACACGAAGGAGATCTGGGTTCCGGCGAAGGAGTTCATTTTCCTGATCGGTCAGGAGCGAAAGCTGACGGTCCGGACGAACCCGCCGATGGCCGACGCGGAGTGGGAGGTGAAGCCGGTCGGCAATCACAGCGGGACGCCGAAGCCAACCAAAGGAAAAGGCGCGGAGTTCACGTTCGTGCCGCAGGTGACGGCGGCGGTGCGGCCGACGAGCGCGTCGAGGACGCCAAACCCGGCGGTCAAGTACGAGATCACGGTGAAGCTCACGCGCGGGCGCTCGACGACGATGACGGAGACGATCGAGCAGGATCCGCGCGATATCATCCGGCAAGAGTACGTCGATGCGCGGATGTACCGGTCGGGTTTCACGCTGCACGTGCCTTACCGGGACTGGATCGTCACGGCACCACGGACGGAGTTCCTGAACAACAACAATTATGCGGCAACCAAGCTGGTCCTCGATTCGGGCATGATCAAGCTGCTCGAAGCGGTGGAGGCGGAGTACGGCGCGACGGTGACCGTGAACAGCTCGTGGCGGTGCCCGCGGAGAAACCTCGCGGCCGGGAGCAAGGTTCCGAACTCCAACCACCAGCACGGCGGCGCGATCGACATGGCGCCCGGCAATTACAACAGCATCCGGGGCGCAGAGGGCGGCAGGACCGCGATCATGAACCTCTACCGGGCGGCGCTGCGGGCGAAAGAAAAGACGAGCGCGCGTATGGTGCTGCTGGAAAAGGGGCCGAAGGCGCTGCACGGGGGCAATACGGACCTGCCGCGACCGGACGCGAAGAACCCGGACAAGAACAGCGACGGGATCCGGGACAACGACGCGGCGACGATGAGCAAATTGACGAACGCTTCGCACGTGCACATCGACAAGGATCCGCCTTCGGGCGGGAATGACGATTAGCGCGGTCGGGGGGGGCACGCCTACAGCGGCTCCGAGGCGCGCGCTCGTGTTTACGATCTTCGGGACTTCCAGGGATAGGGTGCCTTCATGTACCCTGTGCTCGATGGCATCCGAGAGCGGCCGTTACGACAAGCTCGCCGAGATAGCGTCCGGCGGCATGGCCACGGTCTACCTCGCGCGTGCGCACGGTCTCGGTGGCTTCGAGCGGCTCGTCGCGGTCAAGGAGATGCACCCGCACCTCGCCAAGGAGCCCGAATTCGTCGCGATGTTTCTCGACGAGGCCCGGCTCGCAGCGCGGATCCGGCACCCGAACGTGGTCGCCACGGTCGACGTGACCGAGAGCGAGGTGGGCACGCTCGCGCTCGTGATGGAGTACGTCGAGGGCCCCAGTCTTCAGCAGATCGTGCGGTCTCTGCACAAGCAGAAGGAGCGTCTTCCCCTCGACATCGGGCTGCGCATCTTCCTCGACGCACTCGAGGGCCTCGACGCCGCCCACGAGCTCACGAACGAGGAGGGCGCGCCCCTGAACCTCGTCCACCGCGACGTGTCCCCGCAAAATATCCTCGTGAGCACGGACGGCATCACGAAGCTCACCGATTTCGGCGTGGCCCGCGCCGACTCCCGGCTCACGAGCACCAGCACCGGGATGATCAAGGGGAAAGTGCCGTACATGGCGCCGGAGCAGACGCACGCGATGCCGGTCGACCGGCGCACGGACGTGTATGCGGCCGGAGCGGTGCTCTGGGAAATGCTCATCGGTCGCCGCTACGTGCAGGCCGAGAGCGAGGTGGCCATGATCGTCCTGATCACGGACCGCGCACCGGTCTCGCCGCGCGAGGTGAGGCCGGATGTGCCCGATGACATCGCGCGCGTTTGCGTGAGGGCCTTGCAGAAAAACCCCGACGACCGATACCCGACCGCCGGCGACTTCGCCGAGGCGCTCGAGCATGCGGCGCGCGCCGAGGGAATCACCATTGCAAGCCAGCGCGTGGTCGGGGCGTATGTCCGAGCGCTCGGGGTGCATCGCGCGGCCTCGGTCCTCGCCCCGGAGAGCCGGCGGCAGGAGGGCTCGCTCGTGACGGGGAGCAACGCCGGCAAGGCAGCCATGCCCACGGGGAGCCACGCCCGCCCCGCCCTCACCAGCAACCTCGAATTGACGGGCGAGTTGTCGCGAAAAAGGGCGTTTCGAGGGATTTTCGTCCTGATGACCGTCGGCGTCGCGGCGGGGCTTCTGCTCAGCGCGTGGTTGTTGCGTGTCGGGCGGCAGCCTGCGGACAGTATCGGGCAGCCCGAGGAGCGCGCCATCCTCCAGGCCGCGCCTGGCGAGACCGAGGTGGCGCCCGCATTGCCGTCCACGGCGCCGGCCCCATTGCCGCTCCCCACGCAGGCCCCGGCGGCGGAGCCTGCGCCCGTCAAGCCTGCTGGGCCAAGCAGCCGCCCTGCAAAGCCTCCGTCGAAGGGGGGCTATCGGCCCCGGGAGTTATGACGAGCCTCAAACGCACGTGCCCGGTTTCCCTCGCCGCATTCGTGGTAGCGGCGGCGCTCGCCCTTCCAAGCCCGTCCGCGCTCGCCGCGCCTCCCAAGCCACCCACGGCCGCGGCGCAACGGGCCTTCAACGAGGGGCAGAAGCTCTACGACAAGGGTCGGCACGAGGATGCGCTCGCCCGTTTTCGCAACGCCCATGCGGCCACGAACAGCCCCAATGCGCGATTGATGGTCGCCCGCTGCCTGCTCGCCCTCGGCAAGACCCTCGAAGCCTACGAGGAGCTCACCGCGACCCGGACCGAGGCGGCGACCCTCGCCGAAACACAACCCAAGTACGAGGCAGCCCGGGACAGCGCCTCGACGGAGCTCGCCGCGCTCGATCCCAAGGTGGGGAGGGTGGTGGTGGCCCTGTCGAATCCCGAGGGCGCCCGCGTGACCCTGAATGGGACGGCCCTCCCCACCGAGCGGCTGGGCGTGGCCATTGCCGTGCTTCCAGGCAAGGTGGTGGTGGAGGTCGAGCCGGCGAAGGGCGCGAAAATGCAGCGCGAGGAGACGGTGGCCGGTGGTCAGACGAAGACCATCATCGTGGGCCCGGGCGCCGAGAAACCGCGGACCGAAGCGACCAAGCCTGTACCGGAAGAGACGGGCAGCGTGCGTATCGCCGGATTCGTGGTCGCGGGGCTCGGCGTGGTGGGCCTCGGGGTGTTCGGCGTGACGACCGGGCTCGCGCAAGACAAATACGACGGGCTCGTCGACCGTTGCGGGGGCAAACGGTGTACCGACACGCGAGATGCGGGCGTGGTCGACGAGGGAAAACGGCTCGAAAAGGTCTCCGTGGGCGCGCTCGTGGGGGGCGTGGCAGGCGTGGCGGTGGGCGCGTTGATGATCGCGCTCGGCGGGCCCAGGGTGGCGAAGAAGGCCGAGGCGCGGATCGAAGTCGGTCCCGGGGGCGCCTTCGTGCGGGTGGGCGGGTCTTTTTGATCCGGGAGGCGCAAGAGTGTCATGAAAAACCATCAGGTCGTTTCGAGGTCGTTGCGCGCTCTGGCATTTCTGCCGCTGCTGGTCGCTTCCCTCGGTTGCAATCGTGACTGGGACACGTACGACCCGCGCCTCGGCGGCGGAGGCACGGGCGGCGCCGGGATGAGCGCGTCGAGCAGCAGCAGCAGCGCCTCCGGAATGGGCGGCTCCGGCGGAACGGGAGGCGCCTCCGGAACGGGCGGCGCCGGCGGAACGGGCGGCGCCGGCGGCTCTCCGCCGGTGTGCACCGTGGACTTGCAGGACGATTTCAACGACGGGACGATCGACGTATTCAAATTCAACATCAGCACCAGCGAAGCGACCCTCACGGAGAGCAATGGTGCGCTCCTGGTGACGCTGTTCCCAGAGAAAGTCGGCACTGCGAAGCTCCGCTCGAAGGTGGCGTACGACATCTCGGGTTGCGGCGTCTTTGTCAGGGTGATCGAGGTGCCGAACCCGGCGCTGAACACGCTCGCCGCAATGCAACTCACCGCCGGGCCTACCAGCTCCGTCGAGATCATCGTTTACGCGGGGGTCATCTATTTCAAGAAGACCAACGACGCCAACACCATGGGATTGAACCTGAACTCGGCCCCTTACAATTCCGTGACGGACGCTTACTGGCGCATCCGCGAGGAGGCGGGGACCACGTACTGGGAAACCTCGCCCGACGGCCTCCAATGGGATCTCCGGGCCGAAGACCCCGACACCATGGTGCCCGTCACCAGCATGAACATCGTCCTGTTCGGCCAGACCGACCAGGCAGATGCGAATCCCGGCCGCGCACAGTTCGATAACCTCAATCTCATCGTGCCCTGAGCCGGCCAGGCTCGGCCCGTCATTGCGATTCGATGCTGATCACGTTCCCCTTCACGTCGACGGCCTCGGCCCTTACGCGGAGACGGCCACTCGTCAAGGTGCCGACGAGCCCGGTGAACGTGAAATCGACCGCGAACGTGGGCATCGTGTTGTTGTATTTCTGCGGGCTAACGAGGATGCCCTCGTGGCTCGGGTCGTCGACGATGGCGTCGGAGTCGGTCGACGAGTAGAGGCGATTCCAGTCCTCGATGTCGTACATCCGCTCGGAGAGGGGCGCGAGGCCCTGGAGGATAACGCCGACCTCGGCCTCGTAGGTGGCGACGCTGACGCGGCGTAGATCGAGCTCGCCGGCAGGCACGCGGGCCGTGATGGTGACCTTCGGCGAAAAAGGGTTCGTCATGTCCATTTGGCCAATTTCGAGCGAAGGGGCGCCTCGGTCGGGATAAGGTAGGACGTCGAGCGGGTGGACGCAGTCCTTCTTTTCGTCGCCGGTCTTGCGAATCTCGAAATGCAGGTGGGCAAAGCCGCTCGTGGCCTTGCCGCTCGTCGCGATGACGTCGCCCGGAGAGACCTCGTCCCCGACGTCGACCTCGATGGAAGAGCAGTGGATGTAATTGCTGAAGTAGCCGTCGTGCTCAACCTGCACGAGCATGCCGCCGGCGCTCGTGGTCTTCTGAATCTCGACGACCTTGCCAGCCGCGATGGCGTGGATGTCGGTGCCCTCGGGGACGGCGATGTCGATGCCGCGGTGAAAGTCGTAACCCTCGTCGTCCGAGCGGATGCGCGGGCCGAAGGTCGAAGAGAGCGGGAAATCCGTGTCGTTCGCGCCGCCGCTGACAGGCCAGACGACAGGGCCGTCGGCGCCGCAGCCAGCAAGGACGAGCGCGCCGAAGGAAACGAGGACGTAAGCGCCCCGGGCAAAGAATGAATTCATGATTGTAGGATACCATTCATGGTCAGGCGCGGGAGAGAAATGTGCTCCCGCGGCGAGGCCGTTCCGGGCAGCCGTCAGGGGACCATGGCGCCCGTGGGCAGGTCGGCGCGAAAGGCCGGCGCGAGGAGATCTCGCGCGAGCTGGACCTCGACGAGATCGAGGACAGGGCTCTCGGCGACCTTGCGGAGCCGATCCTGGGCCGCAGGGTCGCCGGATGCGCGGCGGGACATGGCCGTGTAAAACTCCGCCTCGACGCGCTGGGCCGCGTTCTGGGCAGCAGCAAAGAGGCCCTCGTCCGTCATGCGCCCCGTCGCCCACGACGCGAGCTTGACGACCCACGCGTCCCGATCGCCGTTGGTCGCGAGGGCACGCGTGGTCGTGTCGTCGGGCGCCGCGCGCAGCTCTCGCTCGAGCAGGAGGAGCCAGAGGCCGCCGTAGATGCGTTCTTCCTGATCGACGTCGGCTTCGAGGCCCTGGCGAAGCGCGGCGCGCGCCACCTCGAGGTCACGCCGGACGAGCGCACGCGAGACGACCTGCAAGACCGTGGCGCCGAGCGCAGGACGATCGGAGGCAGCCACGGCGAGGGCTCGCTCGTGCGCGCGACGTGTGGCCTTCGCGTCGCCGTACGCTTCGAGGACACGGCCGAGGAGCGTCTCGGCACGCGCACGCATGCCAGCATCGCCGCGCTGCTTCTGCGAGGCGAGCGCAGCGGAGAGCGCGTCGGAGAGCTCGTTCTTGGCCGCGTCGACGGCCCCGAGGTCACGCTGGATCTCGAAGGCGAGCAGGTGCGCCTCGACGAGGTCGGCGAGGGCGACACGGGCGTTGGGCGCGGCGAACGCGCGGCGCAGGTTGTCGAGCGCGGCGGCCCCGTCCTTGGCCTGACGATCGGCGCGAGCGACGCGCATCCAGGCGGCGACCGAGGGCTCGCCCTGCGCCGCAGCCGTGAAGAGCGGGCGCGCGGCCGCGAGATCCCCGGTGCGCAGCTCGACGGAGCCCATGAGCAGGCGCAGGCGGGCAGGCGAGGGCTCGAGGCCGGATTGCACGAGCTCCGGTCGATCCGCGGCCGTGAGGAGGGGCGCCGCGGCGCGGAAGGTGCGGCGAACGGCGTCGATGTCGCCAGCACCGGCGTCGACGGCCATGGCCTCGAAGACGATGCGGTTCGCAGCTGCGACGAACCTCGGGCTCGGCTTCGCGCCGAGCGCACCCGCGAGCACGGCCGGCGCGCCTTCGGACATGCCGAGGCGAACGAGCTCCTCGGCGAGCAGGGCCGCGACGCCGAAGTTCGTCGGGTCCTTGCGGTACGCTTCGAGCACGGCGCCCCAGAGGCCCGCCTCGACGAGCAGCGGATCGAGCTTGTCCGCGGTGTCCTCCTCGTCCTCGCGTGGCGCGCCCTCGTGGGCGAAGGCGGCGGCGAGCATCTCCCACGCGCGCACGTCGCCGTCTTCCGAGGCGATCATGAGGCTCTTGCGAAGGGCAGGGTCGGCGATGAGGCGGACCTCGGAGCTCTCGATCCGCGAGAGCGCGCCCTGGGCGTCGCCGTGCCGGATGAAAATCGCCGCGAGCATGGCCGCGCCGGTGTCGATCGCGCGGCCCGCTTCCATGGCCTCGGCGCGCTCGGGCCGCTTGCCCGTTTGCCGGAAGATGCGGTTGATCTCGATGCCACGCCCGACCCACGCCTCGATCGCGTTCGCCGCGGCGTCGAGCGTCTCCGAGGACGGATCGACCATCGCGCGGGCAGCGAGGTAACGCGCTTCGGCGCCGAGACGCACGCCGGGGCTCCCCGCATGGGTGTCGCCGATCCAGCGCTCGAGGTTCGAGATGTGCTCGTCGAGTTGCGCGCGTCCGGAGGCCTTTTCGCCGATCGCGGCGGCGCGCATCCGCATGAGCGCGTGCACGCGTCCCTCGTCGCCGCGGCCGCTGAGGTGGCGGATCGCGCCGTCGAGCGCGCGCGCGCCGGCCTCGTCGACCATCGCGCCCTGGCCCTCGCCGACACGGACGAGGTACAGCGCGCCCATCACGCTCGCGGTCGCACGCTCGGGTTGTCCGAGGGCGAAACGACGTTCGGCATGCGTGAGCTGGCGGCGCACGACGCCCGCGACGGCGCTGAGGCGCGTTGGGGCCCGTGATCCGTCGCGCAGGACACGCAGGAGCGTGGCGGAAAAGTCCGCGTCCTGGACGTCGAGCGGCCGGATGGGGCCCTCGACGGCGAGCACGGGCGTTTTCGTGGGCTGGGCGGGAGCCCCGCAACCCGCGGCGAGCAAGGAAACGAGGATGGCTCGGGCGAAAACGCGCGCGCGGGGCGAAGATCTCGGAGGCATCTTCGCGGAGTGTACACGGCGCGCGCAAACCTGCACGAGGCGGAAGGCCCGTGCGCATGAGACCGGCGCGGACGAACGTCGATTCGCCGGCCGTTACGTCGGCTTCAGAGGCTTGTGTCCGAGCAGCTTGCCGGCGAGCTCGTCGCCAAGCTCGTTCGCCATGAGTTGCTCGACGATGGCCTCGGTGTCGCGCCGTTCGTTGTCGTCGTTGTACTGGAACTCGATGCCCATGCCGGCCGGGGAGTCGGGCGTCGCGTCGACGGGGCGTACGATCCACTTGACCCGGCCGCGCAGCCGGAGCGGCTCGGCCAGGTTCTTGATGCTCAGGGCGAAGACGAACTCCGTGTTCACGTCGAGGGGCCGGTCCGTGCGGATGAACGTGCCGCCCTTCGAGATGTTGCGCGTGTAGTCGGCGAAGAACGTGTTGAGACGCTTGTACTCGACGTTCAGCTCGATGGCCGCGCGGCCTCCGGGGGTTCGCCGGTCGGAGGGGCTCACGGCGTTACCCTATCCCCAACGTCGCGAGACTACAATCCGGGCATGCGATGGAAGGAACGGCTCCTCGGGTTGCGCCGGGCCGGCGAGGACGTGGTGTTCGGGGCGCGGACGGTGGGCCGTGTCGCGATGCAAACCAAGATGCCCAGCCACATCCACTGGGCCGGGCTCGAAGCCGCCGCGCGTGAGTTCTTGCGGAGCCCGAAGGCCGGGCCGCCGCTGCTTTTCCACTTCATGGCGCACAACGATCCTCACACCGTGGGGCTCGTGGGTCTCTCCGCGCCGCAGGGAGGCAGGCTGACGGAGGAGCGCGCGTACTCGTTTCTCGAGATGAACGAGCGCGTGGAGAAGATCGCCGCGGGGCTCGCCGAGCATGGCGTCCGGGCGGGCGATCGGATCGCGCTGATGATCAAGAACCGGCCCGAGTTCGTGCTGCTGCAGATCGCTGCGGGCAAGATCGGTTGCGGGGCGGTGAGTTGTTCGTTCCGGTCGACGCCGAGCGAGCTCGAATACGTGGCGAATCATTCCGGCGCGCGTGCGTTGTTCTTCGACGTGGAGGTCGCCGAGGCGGTCCGGGAAGCCGCGCCGAACCTGCCGCGGATCGGGCGGGATCGATGTTTTTCGGTGGGTGGATCGGCCGATCCGTTTCCCACGCTCGAAGGGCTCGTCGCGTCGGCGAAGGGCGCGCCGCCTCCGGCGCAAGAGGAGCCGGCGGTGGTGATGTACACGTCGGGCACGACGGGCAAACCGAAGGGCGCGGTGCGGCAGTTCGCGAAAGGATCGACGACCGCGGTGTTCGCGTTCCTCGGAGAGACGCCCCTGCAGATGGGCGAGGTTCATCTCGCGGTTTGCCCGCTTTATCACGCGACGGCGTTCGGGTTCATCACGATGTCGTACATCGTCGGCAGCACGGTCCTCGTGCTCCGTGACTTCCGACCCGAGGCGTTTCTCCAGGCGATCGAGCGGTACCGCGTGACGACGACCGCCGTGGTGCCGACGATGCTGCACCGGATCGTGGAGCTCGGGGAGGAGACGATCCGGCGGTACGACACCTCGTCGTTGAAGGCGATCTTCACGGGTGGCGCGCCGCTCTCGGTCCCGCTCGCGAACGAGGTCTTGCGTCTCTTCGGCGACAAGCTCTTCAACTTCTACGGCGCGACGGAGACGGGCATCGTGACGCTCGCCAAGCCGGCGGACATGCGCGCGGCGCCGGGCACGATCGGCCGCGTGATCCCGGGTGCGGAGGTGCGGCTTTACGACGAGTCGGGGCGCGTGTGCAAACCGGGAGAGGTGGGCGAGCTTTACGCGCAAAGTGGGCAGCTTTTCACGGGGTATCACGCCGACGACGCGGGCACGCAGGACGCGATGCGTGATGGGTTTTTCTCGGTGGGAGACCTCGCGCGCATGGACGCGCGCGGCTACTTTTTCCTCGAAGGCCGCAAGCGCGACATGATCATCTCGGGCGGGTTGAACGTGTATCCGGCCGAGGTGGAGGCCGTTTTGCATGATCATCCGGCCGTCGCCGAGGTCGCGATCGTGGGCGTTCCCGATGAAGCGTGGGGCGAGCGGGTGCGCGCGTTCGTGGTGCTGAAGCCGGACGCGAGCGCCGCGCCGAAGGAGCTCGAGGGGTACTGCCGCGCTCGGCTCTCGGGGCCGAAGGTGCCGCGCGAATTCGTGTTTCTTCCGTCCTTGCCGCGCAACCCGACGGGCAAGGTGCTGAAGCGCGAGCTTCGAACCATGGCCGTGTGACGAGGGGGAAAGTTTGGTGTAGGAGGGCTCCATGGTCCTCCGCGTTGGCCTGCTCGTCGGCCGTGAGCGTTCCTTTCCCGATGCCTTGATCGCCGAGGTCGCGCGTCGCGACGTGGGTGTCGTGGCGAGTTACGCCGAGCTCGACATCACGTCGATCGATCGCCCGCCGCCGTACGACGTGCTGATCGACCGCATCTCGCACGAGGTGACCTGTTACCAGCCGGTCCTGAAGCTCGCCGTGCTCGCCGGGACACGCGTGGTGAACAACCCGTTCTGGCGGATCGCGGACGACAAGTTTTTCGGGACGGCGCTCGCCGCGAGGCTTGGCGTACGTGTGCCAAAAACGGCGGTGTTGCCTTCGAAAGCGTACGGCGAGGGCGTGTCGAACGAGACGCTCTGCAACCTGCGGTTCCCGCTCGACTGGGAAGGGACGGCGCGCGAGCTCGGGTTCCCGATGTTCGTGAAGCCGCACTGGGGCGGAGGGTTTCGTGACGTCTACCGCGTGGACTCGATGGAAGAGCTCTGGAAGACGTACGACAGGACGGGCCGGCTCACGATGATCGCGCAGGAGGCGATCCCGTGGTCGCAGTACGTGCGTTGCATCGTGATCGGCAAGGAGCACGTGCGGCCCGCGCTCTGGGATCCGCGGCTCGGTCACTTCGACCGCTACGTGCGGGCCGAGGAGACGATGCGCCCGCTGGATCCGGCGCTCGCCGATCGATGCGTGGAGGACGCGCGTTCGCTCTGCAGGGCGCTCGGCTACGACATGAACACGGTGGAGCTCGCGATCCGGGACGGCGTGCCGTACGCGATCGACTTCATGAACTCGGCGCCCGACTTCGACCTCTCGTCGCTCGGGCCGGACCACTTCCGGTGGACGGTGGACAAGATGGCCGACCTCGTGATCCGGCTGGCCCACGAGGAAGCGCCGCCGCCGGCGATGAGCTTCAAGGATGTGATGCGGTAGATCGACCGGCGGGCGAAAGGGGAGAGCCCCTCACCCCGCCGCGACGTGCGGTTCGTTCGTGTTCGTGTTCGCGTTCGCCGTCTCCTGCGTGGACACCGTCGACTTGCGGTGGCCGAGCGGCGGCGCGAGGCGCTTGCGTTTGATCATCTCGACGAGCGTCGTGCGGTTCAGGCCGAGCAGGCGCGAGGCGCGGTTCTTGTTCCAGCCCGTGCGCTCGAGCGCCTGGAGGATCATGCGTGTCTCGAACTCCTCGACCGCGGCGCGGAGATCGAGCCCCTGCGCGGGCAATGCGCCGAGGAGGAGGGGCGAGCTCACGCGTATCGTTTCGCGGATCGACTCGGGCAGGTCCGCGACGGTCACGTGAGGGCCCTCGGCGAAGGCCACGGCCTGGTCGATCGCTTGCTCGAGGCCAGACACGTGGTCGAGGAAGGTGTGCCCTTCGAGCAGCGCCATCGCCTCGGGAGAGATGCCGCGCAGATCGGTGCGGCGGGCGCGCATCGTGTGGAGCTCGAAGAAATGCTGGATGAGCTCGGGGAGGTCTTCGGCGCGCTCACGGAGCGTGGGGATCAGGAGCGTGCTCGAGGTGAAGAGCGCGCGGAGCGCGTCGGTACAGCGGTTCGGATCGAGAGGCGAGATGACGGCGCCGAGGAGGCGCGTCTCGCCTTGGTTCGCGAGGGCGACGAGCTCGTCCTGGAGCTCCGGAGAGAGGCGATCCATCCCGACGACGAGGAGCGTCCCGCCGCGAGCGCTCTCGGCTGCGCGGAGGAGCGCGCCGGCGTCGATGGGCGCGGCTTCGTCGGAGAGCACCACGAACGAGCCCTGGGAGGCCGCGTCGTGCAGGTTGCGGGCGAAGAAGCGCTTGCCCGTGCCGGGTTCACCGACGAGCAGCGCGGGCTTGCGGGACGTCGCGAGATCGGCGAGCGCGCGGGCGACTTCTTGAATCGCGGCGCACTGCCCCACGATACGGGATCCCATCGCGGCAAGCGCCTGGCGCACGGCGCGGGTCTGCGAGGAGGGCTGGGCTTCGTGGTTGTGCTGGTCCGGCATTGCCGTAAACATGTCAGGAACCCCCTGGGTGTGGATTCAGGTCAGGGCCGTATCTAAGCAATGGCCATGCCAGCCAAGGAATTGGCGAACTTTCGGCTGTTCCTTGAAAAGGGGGGGTCGAAGTAGACCCAGACTTGTTTTTGTAAGCTACCGAAATGACGCGAGTGTCGCCTGTGTGACGGCCACGTGAGGGGGTCGGTAGAACCCCAGGTAGGTCAGGGGCGACCCACACTACGGCGTCGACGCATCAGGGCTGCCACACCGGCGAGGGCGGTGAGGGCGAGGCCGGCGGGCGCGGGGGCGGGGGCGCCGTCGGGCGAGGTGCGGCAGGCGCAACCACTCTCCTGCGAGATGTCCTGCGACGCGCTGGCATCCATGGGGCCACCGAAGCCCACGCCGCGGAGAAGGATCTCCTGGACGGGGTCACTCGGATCGTTCGAGGCGACGAACAACGTGGCCTCGAAGGGGCCGTTTTTCTTGGGCATGAAGCGCACGGCCGTGTCCGCCGTGAGGCCGGGGTCGATCGCGAGGCTCGGGTCCCACGCGGGGAAGAGCTCGGGGCTGCTCGAGACGATCGTGACCTTCGCGCTCGCTTCACCCGCGTTCCAGAGGCTGAAGCTCTCGAGGCTCTTCTGCCCGACCTCGACCTCGCCGAAGTCGATCTCTTCCTTCGGGAGCACGAGATCGGGCAAGGGGACGTGCACGCGCTGGTCGTTGAAGACCCACTTCGTCTGGGTGATCGGAAAGGAGATCGGGATGTCGGCGATGTCGAACGCGAAGTTCTGGCCGAGGATCTCGACCCACATGCCCGGGATGAGATGGATGATGCCGTCGTAATCGACGTTTCCTTCGGGATGCACGTCGAGATCGATCGAGGGGCCGTTGAGGTATTTCGCCTTCGTTTCGTCGTCGTCGGAGGTGATGTCACCCCCCGCGACGGGCTCGCCGTCTGCGGTCTTCACGACGATACGTTCGGTCGTGTACGTCGCGGCGAGCTCCATCTGCACGTCGACCTTGAGCCCGCCGTCCACGAGCACGCTCGGGATGCTGATGATGTTGCTGAGCCCGACCTCGATGATCGTTTCTTTCGCCGTCTTGCTCGCGAGGGTCGCGCCGGGGGCAAACCCCCACGCGTCGAACATCTCCTCGCCTTCGACCTGGAAATCGATCTGCGGGATGTACGGGATGTCGCCGACCCAGTCGTAGGGAATGCCGGCGATCTTCACGTGGAGCTGCGCTTGTGCGCCGAGCTCGACGCCGTAGTGGTACGAGAGAAGGCCGCCGTCGAGGTTGCCCGGGGTGCGCAGGAGGAGCGACTCGGGCCAGCTCGTTTCGAGCGCGCCTTTGAGCGAGACACGCGTCGTCGCGTAGACGCCGGCCCAGAGGTGCACCTGCAAGGGCGAGTTCGCAGGGACCCAGCCAGTGTCGAAGCTCCATTCGATCGGCAAGGTGTCGCTGGCCGTGAAGGCGATCGGGCCGGTCTTGCACCAGTCGGGATCCTCCGCGCAATCGACGGCGACGATCTCGGCGCTCGCCGCGCGCGGAAAAACCGCGATCCCGAGGGCAAACGCGGAGGCCGCGAGCAGGCTCTTTTTCATAAGAAAGCGCGTGTTCATGATCGCGGCGCATTATCGCCGCGATGCCCCGCGAAAGCCATCGGGGAGGAAGGGCGCCCGTGCGTCTTCTATCGAGCGCCGGCCATCGCGCCGACGGCGATCGCCACGGCCGCGAGCAGGACGGCCAGGAGAATCCACGGCCACCGCGCCGCCGGCTGTCCCGGGCGCTCTTCGGGGGCCTTCACGACCGGCGCGGGCTTGATCTTGGCTTCGATGGCAACGGCCTTCGCCACCGCGGTGCGTAGCTCGAGCTCGGTGTCGCCCGTGGCGAGCGCGTCGGCGTCCACGACAGCAGCGGGCGCGATGACGTGGCTCCCATCGCGGGCCGCGGAGAGGGCTTCGGCGAAGGCGCGCGCCGTCTCGTATCGCTCGTCGGGGCTCTTCGCGAGGGCGCGCTGGACGACGGCCTCGAGCGCGGGCGGAATGGCGCGTTCGGGGCTCTCTGCGCGGGGCGAAGGGATGGGCTCCGTGATGTGCGCGGTCATGGCCGCGATGGGCGTCTTGCCGCCGAAGGGAGCGCGGCCCACGAGCATCTCGAAGAGGATCACGCCGGCCGCGTAGATGTCGCAGCGATGGTCGATGTCCTCGCCGCGCACCTGCTCGGGCGACATGTACTCGGGGGTGCCGAGGATCATGTTGCTCTCGGTGAGCGAGGTGCCGGAAGGATCGCGGTGCAAGGCTTTTCCAAGGCCGAAGTCGACGACCCAGACCATCGGCGGGGGGTTTGGGGGCGTAGCTCGGCTCGTCCGCGCGGAGCCCCCAAGCGTGGACGGGTGCGCTTTGCCGAGCTCGCCCTGGATGATGACGTTCGCGGGCTTGAGATCCCGGTGCACGAAGCCGCCGGCGTGGGCGGCGCCGAGCGCGGCGCAGATCTGGAGGGCGATCTCCACGGCGTCTTCGATCGAGGGTTTCTGATCGCGCAGGGCGGATTCGAGGGAGAGGCCGTCGACGTACTCGAGCACGAGCACGGGCAGCCCGTCGTCCTCGGTGACATCGAGCAGGCGCACGATGTGGTTACCCTCGAGCTGCTTCAGGATCGAGGCCTCGCGCGAGAAGCGGCGCGAGAAGAGCGGATCGTGGCACAGGCTCCGGTGGATGACCTTGAGCGCGACACGCTCGTGGGTTTGTTCGTCCCGCGCGAGGTACACGATGCCGCTCGCGCCTTCGCCGACGATGGATGCGACGACGTAACGAGAGGCGACGATCCGGCCCGGCGGGAGCTGCTCGACGTCGGAGGAAAGCGGGGCGCGCGTCTCGCTTTGCTGCACGCCTATCGACCTCCAGCGGATGTGCGGCGCGTCGTGGGGGCAGCCGCGGACGGGGCTGCGGAAGGGATCGTCGTGCGAGGAGGTGCTGCCGCGCCGAGGGTGCTCGCGTTCGTGCATGCTCGGAGGATCTTCGGCGACAGCTCGATCGGATCGAGCACGACCGAGGGATCGGCCTCACGCCAGGCGATGCACGAGGTCTCGGCGAGGCCCTGCGCGTCGAGCGCGACGTAAGCCTCGACGAGCCGCTGATGCACCTGGGCGAGCTGCGTCCGCGAGAGGTCCCCCGATCCGAGCAGACGGCTCGCGCGCGCGACGGCGTCGACGTAACGGCCCGTGCGGACGTCGTTGGCGAGCTGCGGGAGGTCGATCTCGGCGCGTCGTTGGGCTTCCCGCGCGCGGCCTGCGCCTTCCGAGCGGACGAGCGCGCCTGCGCTCGCGGCGAGCACCTTTCCTTCGGCCGTGAGCTCGAGCTCGGTGAGCGGCACGAGCACGACGTCCCCGCGCTGGAGGGACTCGCCGCCGAGGCGGTTGTACCGATCGAGCATCCACGCCTTGTCGCGCTGGCCGAGGAAACGGTAGGCGACCGTGAGCGTCGAGTCCCCCGGGCCCACGACGTACCGCAGGTTGTACGG
>JANMGF010000627.1:0-3388 GCA_031374535.1 Polyangium sp. (in: bacteria) | reverse complement strand
GATGAGTGATCGCGTGCTCGCGAGCCTCGCCGGCGTCCGTGTCGTCCGGAGCTTCGCGCTCGAGGAGGCCGAGGTCGCGTCGTTCGAGCGCTCGAACCGCGACTACATCGAGAAGAGCCTGGGACTCGCGCGCCTGCGTGGCTCGATGCAGCCCATCATGGGCTCGATCCTGGCGGCGGGGACGATCATCGTGTTCTGGTACGGCGGCGCGCTCGTCCTTCGCGGTGACATCTCGAAGGGCGACTTCGTCTCCTTCTGGGCCGCGCTCGGTCGCCTCATCTGGCCGATGCTCGCGCTCGGCTTCGTGACGGCGATCGTGGCCCGCGGCCGCGCGAGTTACGTGCGGCTCAAGGCGATCTTCGACGCCGTACCCGAGGTCGTGAGTGGTGATCTTCCGGCGCCCGAGGCCGTCTCCGGTGCGTTGCGCGTCGAGGGCCTCGCGTTTGCCCACGGCGAGCGGAAGGTCCTCGACGGCGTCCGGTTCGAGGTCCCCGCGGGCGGATCCCTCGCGATCGTGGGGCGCACGGGCTCGGGCAAGAGCACGCTCGCCACGCTCCTCCCCCGGCTCTTGCCGACGCCGCGCGGCGCGGTCTTCCTCGACGGAAAAGACATCTGCGATCTGCCGCTCGAGACCGTGCGCGAGAGCATCGGGTACGCGCAGCAGGACGCCTTCCTGTTCTCGACGACGGTCGCGCAAAACATCGGCTACTCCCTCGAAGAGCAGGACTCGCCGGAGGCGATGCAGAGGATCCGCGCGGCCGCCGAGGAGGCGGGCGTTCTTCAGGAGATCGAGTCCTTGCCGGACGGCTTCGACACCGTCGTCGGCGAGCGTGGCGTGCAGCTCTCGGGTGGTCAGCGCCAGCGCGTCGCGCTCGCCCGAGCGTTGCTCCGGGAGCCGAAGATCCTCGTCCTCGACGACCCGATGTCCGCGGTCGACGCGAAGACGGAGGCCGCGATCCTCGGCGCCATCGAGCGCCAGGCTGCGCGTCGCACGCTCGTGCTCATCACCCACCGCGTCGCGGCGGCCAAGCGCTGCGACGGAATCCTCGTGCTCGAGCAAGGCCGCGTCGTGGAGCAAGGCACGCACGAAGAGCTCGCGGCGGCGGGGGGACTCTACACATCGTTCGCCGAGGAGCAGGAGATCGAGGAGAAGCTCGCGGCGTTCGGCGCCGAGGACCTTCCGCCTTCGATGCCCTCGATGCCCTCGATGCCCTCGCCGGAGGCCGCGCACGCATGACGACGTTGCCCGTGGATCCCAAGGCGAACACCGCGCCGGGCGCGGCTCCCGTGAAGACCCGCGCCGAGAAGGCGCTCGCGCGTTTCCACGAGGAGGACCGGCTCGGCGAAGGGTACGACGTGCGGCTGATGGCGGGGCTCTGGCCCTTCATGCGCCCCCACGCGAAGTGGCTCGTCCTCTCGCTCTTGATGTTGCTCGTCGGCTCGTGCCTTGCGGTCTTGCAGCCGCGGCTCATGGGCCACGCCTTCGACTCGTTCGGACAGAGAGACGCCGTTCGGACGCTCATGCAGATGGGCGCCTTGATCCTCGTCCTCAAGTTCCTCGAGCAGTCGATCGCCTTCCCGCAGGTCTACTTCATGCAGCTCGCGGGCGCGCGCGCGGCGGGTGATCTGCGCGTGCACGTCTTCCGTTTCCTGCACACGCGCAGGCTCGGCTTCTTCGATCGGACGCCCGTCGGCAGGCTCGTCACGCGCGTCACGAACGACGTCGACGCCATCAACGAGATGTTCGCCTCCGGCACGCTGAACGCCATCGGCGATCTCGTGCGGCTCGTCGGCATCATCATCGTGATGTTGCGCCTCGACTGGCAGCTCTCGCTCATCGCGTTCGTCGCGGTCCCTCCCGTCGCGCTCGGCGTCGGCTGGACCCGGCGCCGGATCCGCGACGCTTTCCGCGAGATCCGCGCCAAGACCGCGCGCATGAACGCCTACCTGAACGAGCAGGTCTCGGGCATGGCCGTGGTGCAGGCCTACGCGCGCGAGGAGCGCAGCGCCGCGGAGTTCGACGACATCAACGAGGCGTATAGGCAGGCGAACAACCGCTCGATCGTCTTCGACGCGGCGCTCGACGCGGCCATCGAGCTCGTGCAGAGCCTCTGCATCGCGACGGTGCTCTGGTACGCGGGTGTCCGCTCGATCTCGGGGCGCGTCTCGTTCGGCACGCTCTTCACGTTCGTCGCGTACATCGAGATGTTTTTCATCCCGATCCGCGATCTCTCGGCGCGCATGACGCAGCTCCAGTCGGCGATGGCGGGCGCCGAGCGTATCTTCCAGCTCCTCGACAACAAGGAAGAGGACGCGCCGGCCCCCGTCGCTACGGATGGCCAGGCCGAGCGGCCGGGGTTCGGGGCGAAGGACGCCGACGGCGATCCGGAGCCCCGAGCGTCGAAGGACGATGGCAATGCCTTCGAGCTCGAGCACGTCGACTTCGAGTACAAGCCCAACGTGCCCATCCTGCGCGACGTCTCGATCCAGGCGGGCAAGGGCGAGAAGATCGCGCTCGTGGGTGCGACGGGCGCGGGCAAGACCACGGTGGCGTCGCTGCTCCTGCGCCTTTACGAGGCCAAGCAGGGCTCGGTGCGTGTCTTCGGTCGCGACGTCCGAACGGCGCCGCGGGACGAGCTCCGCAAGAGCTTCGCCGTCGTTCCGCAGGAGGTTTTCCTCTTCCCTGGGACGATCGCCAGCAACATCGCGGCCGGCGACGTGGAGGTCGACGAGGCGCGTGTCGTCCGCGCGCTGGAGCGTATCGGCGCGCTCGATCTTTTCGAGCGTCGCGAGGGAGGTCTCCAGGCCAAGGTCGAGGAGCGTGGATCGAACTTCTCGGCGGGCGAGCGGCAGCTCCTCGCGTTCGCGCGCGCGCTCTACCGCGACCCGCCGATCCTGGTGCTCGACGAGGCCACGGCCAACATCGACAGCGACACCGAGGCGCGCCTGCAGAAGGCCGTCTGGGCCGCGATGCAAGGCCGCACCGCGCTCATCATCGCCCACCGGCTCTCGACGATCCGCGCCGTGGATCGCATCGTCGTCTTCCACAAAGGCCGGGTCGTCGAGCAGGGCAGCCACGAGACGTTACTCGCGCAGGGCGGGGCGTACGCGCGCCTCTACCAGCTCCAGTTCAGCCGGACCGAGGCGCTCGCGGCGGAATAACCTGTTCGGGTCTTCGCGGGTGTCTCCGCGCTCTTCGCGGGTGGCTCCGCGCTCTTCGCGGGTGCCTCGCCAGCTTTCGCGGGTGTCTCCGCGCTCTTCGCGGGTGCCTCCGCGCTCTTCGCGGGTGCCTCGCCAGCTTTCGCGGGTGTCTCCGCGCTCTTCGCGGGTGCCTCGCCAGAATTCGCGGGTGTCTCCGCGCTCTTCGTGGGTGCCTCCGCGCTCTTCG
>JANMGF010000596.1:0-3757 GCA_031374535.1 Polyangium sp. (in: bacteria) | reverse complement strand
GACCTTCACCACGACGCGGCTCGGCTCGAGGTGCACGACCGCGTGCGCCGCAGCGGGACGACCGGGCGCGTCGTCGTCGAGGTTCTCGATCAGGCTTTGCAGCGTGACGAACGGGATGCCGTCGATGACGTCGAGGTGGTTCCAGTGCAGGTGCCCGTTGAAGACGGCGCGCACGACGCCACTCGCGCGCAGGATCGATCGAAGCGCGCGCCGCTCCTCGACGAGGCAGATGTGCGGCGAGCCCTCGAACCATCGGTTCCCACGCAGATCCTGATCGGCCGCGCTGTGATGCATGAGGACCACCGTCGGCGCGCTCGTGCGGGCGAGATCGTCGCGGAGCCACCGGAGCTGCTCTTCGCCCACGGTGACATCCCGATCCTTGCGCTCGCGCGTGTGGAGCACGATGAAGTGAAAACCTCCGCGATCGAACGCGTGGTAGAGCCGATCGAGGTCGGGGCGTTGCCAGACCGAAAGCAGCTCCTCGGGCGAGAGGTGCGCGGTGTCGTGGTTGCCCGCGACGTTGACGAGCTCGGCGCGTCCGCCGCGGAGGAGATCCACGCAGGCGCGGTAGCGGGCGAGATCGGCGTCGTGGTTGTCGTCCTCGATGTCGTCGCCGAGGTTCACCACGAGGTCGGGGCGCACGACGTCGTTCATGCGCGTGACGAAGGCTTTTGCGAGGCCGGGTCCGCTCCGGGTGAGCTTGCGTAACTTGCCTGCGAAGCCGGCCTCGGGGCCGAAGTGGAGGTCGGTGATCAGGCCGAGCGTCAGCATGCGCCTACTTCTTTTTGTCGTGCTTCGAGCCGCCCAGGCAGGGAGGGGATTCGAAGGCGGCGGCGCCCTCGGACTCCCACTGCGAAGGCGTGAGCGCGCGGAGCGTGAGCGCATGCAGGCCCTGTCGCAGCTCGTCCGCGAGGGCCGCGTGCACGCGCCTGTGCCGCTCGATGGAGCCGAGGCCCTCGAAGGCTGGGCTCACGACGAGCACCTTGAAGTGCGTCTCGGAGCCGGCGGGTACGTTGTGGTTCTTGCTCTCGTTCTCGATCGCCAGATGAACGGGAGCGAGGGCGGCGGAGAGTTTTTCCTGGATTCTCTCTTGGCGCGTCACGCCGCGAGCTTAGCGCATCCCTCCCATCCTGCTCGGGCCTGGGTTACAAAGGCGCCCGATGACACGACGCCTCCTTGCTTTCTCGCGTTGCCTGCGCTCCTTCGGGACTCTGTTCGTCGCCGCGGCCCTGCTCGTCGGCTGCACCGAGGACAGCCAGGAGACCACGACGGAGACGGGTTCGACCGAGCCGCCCAAGTTCTCCATCAAGAGCCCCGCCGAAGGGGCTTGCATCTCGATCGGCGACGAGCCCGACGTGGGGATCCCCTTCGTGCTCGAGGTCGAAGCGCTCACGCTCCGGCCCCCCGGGTTCTGCCAGGGCACGGCTGGGTGTGCCCACCTCGTCCTCTCGGCGAACGGCAAGGTGATGAACCGCGGCTCGGGTACGGTCCTCGAGTTTCCGATGATCGGCGTCGCGGATCGGTACGACCAGTTCGACGTGGAGATCATCGCCGCGGGGGATGACGGCTCTCCGCTCGTCGGCGGCGAAGGGAGCGTGCTCCGCGCGACGCGGACGATCACCACGGCGGTGTCGTGCGACGCGGGAGCGGGTGGATGATGTCGCGAGGGCGCCGATCCGCGCGTGCGGCCTTCGCGGCGATGAGCCTGATCCTGGCCGCAGGGAGCTGCGGATCGGGGACCCAGGTCGCCCCGAGGTCGAGGAGCGACGTGGCCCTGCGTTGCGAGCCCAGCGCGCTCGAAACGTGCGAGCGGTCGATCGTCACGGCCGTGAACGAGGGCCGTCGAGGGCGGGCGCTCCTCGATGCGTTCGAGGCTTATGGGGAGGCCCGCGCCAAGCGTGATCCGAACGATGCGTGGGCCGCGCTGTTCCGGAGTGTTCGGCAAAACGAGAGCGCGAAGGTCGCGGTTCTGCTCGAGGCCGGGGGCGAGCTGTCGAAGGGCACGGCGCCGAAAGCGGCGTTCGTCGCGCGTACGGCCGCGCTCCCTGCGCCCGCGGCGATCGACGCACCACGCTTGCTCGTGCTGTTCGGCGAGGCGGCCGGGTGGGAGACGATCGTCCGCGTGCGGGGCACACCGGCCGAGGTGACGTTCCTCTTCCCCGACGATCCGTTGCGTCCCTTCATGGCCGGTCTTCCGCCCGTCGTGCGGGACGACGCGTCGCTCGCGCGCCTCGAAGCCCACCTCGAGCTCGCGGCCTCGGTCCGGCGCGTCGAAGATCACGCGGCCTCTTTCCGTTACGTCGACGCCGCGCGCGAGGCTTCGAAGCTCGCGGAGCTTTGCCGCGCGTTTCCGGTCGACTCCGAGTCGAGGATCCGCGCGCGCTACATCGTTTCGTTGCTCGAGAACGCCGGCATCGCGCTGGAGGTGGTGTCGAGCCCCGACGAGCGCGTACATCCGGACGAACGTCCTGCCGCGACAGCGACGCCCCAGGGCACGCCGTACGCGGATCTGCTCCGCGTACGGGCCGCCAAGGACGATCGCGCGGCCTGGAAGGCGCTCGGCGATCGCATCCTCGCAGCCGCGCCCGAGGACAAACGTGAAGGGCTGCGCGCGATTTTCGGACCCGTGGAGGCTTGCCTCGTCGCGCCGCCGCCCACCTTTCAAGGGCCCGACGATCTGGCATTTGCGTACACGGTCGGCCGCTCCCTCGCGCCCTCCCTCTCGCTCGACGCGGCACGGAAGAACCTCCTGCCGCTCCCCGTGTGGCTGCCGCGGTACGACGCCTTCGTGCGCACCGTCGACGCGTCCCGCACGACGTGGACCCATGCCTTCGCGCTGACGCACCAGCGCGGGGAGCTCGGCGGCATCTCGCTCGCGCAGACGCCCTCGTACCGGCGCGTCTCCACGCTCGTCTCGGCCCACCTCGCCGCCCTCGCCCAGCTCGCGCAGTCCTCCCCGGAGCGCATGCGCTCGATGAGCGTGGTGACGCTCGCGTATGCCCCCGGCCTCGTGTCCGATGCGCCTCTGCGCGACGCGCTCGTCGATCTGTTGCGACGAACGATCGAGGATCGGATCGCCCGAGCAAAGGACGCGCCCGCGGTCTTCGAGGCGGCCTTCACCGGCGCCGTCGCCGCGTCGGCGTACCCCCAGGCCATCCAGAGCGCTTACTACACGAGCCTGCTCGGCGCGTTCCGCGGCAAACTCGACAAGGACCTCTCCCGCGAGACCGGGTGGGGCGTGGCCGGGCTCTTCACGGCGGACGCGATCCTGCGTGTGTTCTTCGGCGACAAACCCGATCTCGACGAGGCCGGAAGGCAGATCGGGCGCGCCCTCGCCGATCCGTCCGTGCCCCGACAGCCGCTCGCGCGCCTCGCCTCGAGCGTGGCCCGTTACCTCGCGCTCGCGGCCACCCGCAAGCTCGATCCGGAGGCCGCCGACCCTGCGCGTTTCCCCGCCGATCGCAAGGCCGCCCGCGACGCGCTCCGCGAGGCCATCGCCGGCTTCGACGACGCCGCGGACCCGATGCCCCAAGGTTTGCTCGAGGACGTGACATCCCTTGGGGATCAAACGATCACCGCGCTCGCCACGGTCCTCCTCGACAAGCAGACCGCATCCGGCACGAATTGCGGCGGCGCGAAGAGCGGACCGAGCCCCGCCGCCCTCCGGGTGCTCGCGCGGCTCGGCGACGTGCGCCGGCGTATCCTCGCGAGCCCCGCGTATTCGAAGGGGGACGGGGCGACGATCCGGCGCGTGAAG
>JANMGF010000541.1:0-2840 GCA_031374535.1 Polyangium sp. (in: bacteria) | reverse complement strand
CCCGGCTTCTCGCGGCGCGGCTCGAGCAGCCGCCCGACGACACCGATCTGACCCTGTTCGTGTTGCGTCCGTTCGTCGACCTCTATCCGGAGCTCGTGGCGGCGTATCCGACGGTGGTGTGCCCGATCAGCGGCCAATCGAAGACGATCCGCATCGCTGCCGAAGCGACGTGGTTGGCGTGGCAGGCCCGCCGTCGCGGGGTCGACCTGATGCACCACGCGGGCGGGACGATCCCCCTTTTGCTTTGTGTCGCCTGGTTTGCCGCCCGAGGCGCGCTCGGGGACCTGCATCGGGTCCTTTTCGTCTTCACGCCCCATTACACGGCGCTCGGCTGGCACGGCTCCACCGTGCCCAGCATGCTTTACTGGTCCTTCACCGAGTGGCTTCAGCAGTACGGCAGCGTCCCGACGGTGGGGCTCCTCCTCGCGCTGGGCCTTGGGATTGGCGCGAAAGAGCGACCGCTCGCCGGCCTCGCGCTCGGGATCGTGTTCGTGCACCTCGTCGGCGTGGCCCTGCAAGGCAAGTTTTTCCCGTACCATTACGGCGCCACCTGGCCCCTCACCGCGCTCGTCGCCGCGCTCGGATATCACGCGTTTTTCCAGCGTGCACGGGCGCGCGGGGCGGTTGCCCTCGCCGGGTTTTTCGGGGCGCTCCTCCTCGTGCCTTTTGGCCGGACCGCCACGAAGGACGTCCCCGGCTCGTTCCTCGTCCGCACCCAGCAACGCCTGGCCCTCGCGACGGGCGGTTTTCGGGACCAGCGCGGGCTCGACGCGCTCGCCAGCGTGGCCGACGTGAATGCCGTGACGAACCGCGCCGTCGCCGATTTCCTCCGCAAAGAGATCCCCGCGGATCGCCCCGTCTTCGTCTGGGGCTTCGAGCCGGCGATTTACGACATGGCCGGCCGCGCCTCCGCGACGCGGTACATCTACAACGTGCCCCAGCGCGTCTCATGGGCCAAGGACGAGCACCGCCGCGTCCTCATGGACGACCTCCGAAAGACGCCCGCCGCCGCCATCGTGGTCGAGCATTACGACGTTTTCCCCCACGTCACGGGCGACTCCATCGACTCGGCCGACGCCCTCCACGACTTCCCCGAACTGCAAAAGCTCCTCGACGAGCGGTACTTGCTTCACACGTCGATCGGCGCCATCGACATCTACCTGGAGGCGCCCGAGAACCCCCGATGACCGCCCTCGCTCCTCTTCTCGACTCGCCACTCGAAGTGGACAACGCCCCGCGCGGGGGCGTACGTGTCCTGGTCGCGCGCGCGCGACGCGTCTTTGCAGGCAGCGGCCTCGTGCTCGACGACGTCTCTCTTGACGTCGCCGCCGGCAGCTTCGTCGCCCTCCTCGGCCCCTCCGGCTGCGGCAAATCCACCTTGCTCCGGCTCATCGCCGGGCTCGACGCGGCCGACGGGGGCTCGGTCCGCCTCGTCGCCCCGGAAGACCACGAGCGGCCCCGCATCGCATACGTTTTTCAGGACGCACACCTCTTGCCCTGGCGCACGGTCCTCGACAATGCGGCCTTACCCCTCGAGCTTTCGGGCGTCCCCAAAGACGAGCGCCGTACGGCAGCCCTCGCCGCCCTCGAACAGGTGGGCCTCGGCGACGCGGCGGCCCGTCGTCCGGCGGAGCTCTCCGGCGGCATGAAGATGCGGGTCTCACTCGCCCGCGCCCTCGTCACGCGCCCGAACATCCTCCTCCTCGACGAGCCTTTCGCCGCGCTCGACGAGCTCACGCGCCAGCGGCTCGACGATCAGCTCCGCGGTTTGTGGCTCGAGCTCGGCATGACCGTCCTTTTCGTCACCCATTCCAATGCCGAGGCCGCGTATCTCGCCGAGCGTTGCGTCGTCCTCTCCCGGCGCCCGGCGCGTATCCTCCTCGACACCCCGATCGACCTGCCCCGCGATCGCGCCGCCCCGTTGCGCAGCGATCCGAGCTTCGCCCGCGTGCTTGGCCCGCTGCATGAAGCGCTCCTTCAGGGAGGCGCATAAGTGAAATCAAAAGTCCTCGCCGCCGCAGCCCCCCCCATTCTTTCGCTCGCCCTCGCGCTTGGCGCCTGGGAGGTGCTCGTCCGCGCGCTCGACGTACCGACGTACCTCCTGCCCCCGCCGAGCCTCATTGCCGCCGCGGGTTTCGCCAAGGCGGGCACGCTCTGCCTCGCGACGCTCACCACCGCCCGGAGCGCGCTCATCGGCTTTGGTCTTTCCGCGGTGATCGGCGTCTTCATCGCCGTCCTCCTCTCCGCCTCGCGCCTGCTCGAACGAGCGTTTTATCCGTACGCCGTCTTCTTGCAGACCGTGCCGATCGTCACGATCGCCCCGCTCCTCGTCCTCTGGTTCGGCCCCGGCGAACGCGCGGTCAGCGCGGCGGCCTTCATCGTGAGCGTCTTCCCCGTCGTCGCGAACACGCTCACGGGCCTCCGTTCGGTCGAACCTGCGCTCCGCGACCTCTTCCGCCTCTACGGCGCGGGCAAGCTCCGCACCCTCGTGCTCCTCAGCCTGCCCTCGTCCTTGCCGAGCATCGTGACGGGCTTACGTGTCGCGGGAGGACTCGCGGTGATCGGGACCATCGTCGGCGAATTCGTGGCGGGCTCCGTCGAGGGCGCCTCGGGCCTCGGCATTCTCATCCTGGAGACGAACAAGCAGCTCCGCACGGACCTGCTTTTCGCCGCGGTCCTCTGCGCCGCCATGCTCGGGCTCGCCCTGTTCGGCGCAACGAACCTCGGCGGCTGGCTCCTTCTAAGGCGGTGGCATCCGTCGGAGAAGGGTTGACCGGACGAACAGGCCAAAGCCAGCGACACCACCATGGGCCTCATCTCGGGGACGCCTCGCTGGGGCT
>JANMGF010000522.1:0-1936 GCA_031374535.1 Polyangium sp. (in: bacteria) | reverse complement strand
GCCGCCTCTGCGGCCTTCGTGATCTCGAAGTTTCGGCTCTGTTCGGTCCGTTCCGACGCCTTGCTTGCCGCCCGCGCGCTTGCGCAGGAGGGGCACCACGGCCTGGATCTCGGCCTCGAGCTCGGCGCAGGCGAGCTTCTCCACGCCCGGACGTACGATCACCACGACATCGATGCGCGGCGGAAACCACGCCGCGTTTCGGCGGAAGACCTCGCGGAGCAGGCGTTTGGCCCGGTTGCGCTGCACAGCACCCCCCGCCTTCCGCGACGCCACGACGCCGAGGCGCGTGATTTCATCGTGGGGACGGGGGGCGAGCAGGATCAACAGGTGGCGCGTCGTGACCCGGGCGCCGCCCTCCTGAACGCGCAAGAATTCTGCGCGGCGCCTGATGCGCTGCGATCGGGAAAACGTGTACCGGGGGTGCGTTGGATTTACTTCTGGTAGATGGACGTCGCGAGACGCGCGCGGCCCTTGCGGCGGCGGTTGTTGATGACCTTACGGCCACCGCTCGAGGCCATACGTGCCCGGAAGCCGTGCGTGCGGGCGCGGCGCGTGTTGTGCGGCTGGAACGTGCGCTTCATCGTAGGACCCTTCGACCCCTTCGTTTTTCGGGGCGGGCAAAGAAAGCACAGGTCCGCTTGCCGGTCAACCCCGCGAGAGACCTTGGATCGCGCGTCGTCTGTCTGACCTGTACGAAGCTCGAGCGCAAGGGAGCGACGAGCTCATGCTTCCCGCCTCCTCCCCACACCGCAGGCCATTCCATGTGCCCGCACGCCTGGTGTAGCCTCCGCTTGCCCCGGGGGGCCTCGACGATCGCCACTTGGATCGTGTCGCGGCCCCTCGAACCCGCGCGCATCGAGCGCCGAGGAGACGCCGAAGATCATGGCCCAAGTCGACCATCCCCGAGCCCGATCGTCCGCCGCAGATCCCGCGGCGCGAGGCGCTTTCGACGAGCGCGTGGCCACGCCCCGTCGCCCGTCAATTCTCCGACGTATCGCTTCGGCTTGCTCGGCCGCAGCCGCCGTCGCCGCCGTGCTGTTCACGCCCGCGGAGGCCGAAGCGCAGCAGTCCACGATGTACCTCGATCGCCTCCAGATCGGCGGCGCGCCCGAGGACGCGATCGGCCTGTGGCGCCCGCACTTCAACCCGCAGACGCGGTTCTTCGGTCAGCTCGGCATGGGCTTCGCGCTGAACCCCTTCCGCATCGAGAACCACCAGGACGATCCACGCAAGGCCGGGCTCTTCACGCAGAACAGCAGCGCGCCGGTGGGGCCGCAGCTCATCAGTTACCTCGACGTCGGCATCGAGGTCCTCGAGCGGTTTTCGTTCCAGGCGAACCTCCCGCTCATCCTCTTCCAGGACGGCGGCACGACGTATCTGGCGAACGTCTCCGGATCGACGGCCGTCAGCTTGCGGGCCTTCGCGCCGATGGATCTTCGCCTCGATGGGCGCGTGCTCCTCTACCGGAATCCGGCGCGCACCTTCAAGCTCGGCCTCGAGGGCGCGGTCTGGGTTCCGACCGGCGACAACGACTCGTTCGGCGGTGACTCGAGCGCGAGCGGCGGTCTCCAGGTGGCGGCCGAGTACGATCTCAAGAGCTTCTTCGTCGTGTTCAACACGGGCTTTCAGTTTCGGCCCCCGGGCGGCGTGAACGACTTCAAATCCGGCTCGGAGTGGCGCTGGGGCTTCGGCGGCTTCTTGCCCCTGCGCGGCGGCGCGCTCCGCCTCGGCGCGCAGATCTTCGGCTCCACCGGCGTCACGGACGCGACGTTCTTCGACGTCGACAACACGCCGATCGAGTGGATGGTCGAGGGCCGTTACGCCTTCGATCAGAAGAAACGCGCCTGGCTCGGCGCGGGCGGCGGTAAGCGTATAAAGCCGGGATAAGCGCCCGAATTACGCAACGTCGCCACCCGCGGATAAGCGTTGCCCATAA
>JANMGF010000510.1:0-2034 GCA_031374535.1 Polyangium sp. (in: bacteria) | reverse complement strand
TGCCCCAGGCCCCACCAGGGGTTGTCCACCCCTGGACCCGGACCAGCCAGGGGCTGGACCCAAGCTCGATGAACTGCGCAACGCGCAGTTCATCGAACAGGCCCGGTACAAGACCACCCACGACCCTGCCCACCAAGACAGCCGCGCCGCCGGTTCTGCTGGCAACCACGCCTCTTCGTCGGCCTGTTTGAAAAACTGCGCGGAGCGCAGTATTTCAACCCTTGGTCCAGGGCCTGCCCTGGTCCGGGTCGAGGGGCGGACAGGTGCTGATCAACTTAGGCCGTAGCTGATCAAGTATGGCGATCGGCCGTAGCAGATAGCGATTTCGGCGCGTAGGTTCGGCGGGCCTGAAAAAGGCGCCGCCCCGGAAGGTCTGCAAACCCCCGGGGCGACTTGGCCGCAACCCCGAATCCCGGAGTCGCAACCCATGCTCACCTTAGTTCGGTCCCCGTCCGGGGGCCAAGAGGGCGGACATCCGCCCCGCAAGATCCCCGTCCTTTCGCTTCTTCCCGCCGAGAGCGCGCGCCTCCGCGCGACGCTTCGGAACCTGCGTCAAGCCTACGGCGGATGGGACGTGCTCGCCGCCGTCATGGGCGTCTACCGCAAGTCGATCGAGAAGGTCGCCCGCGGCGCCCGTCCCGGTTCGCCCGGCATGCTCCTTCGCGCCGCTCGCGCGGCAGGCTGCTCCGTCGAGCGGCTTCTCGCCCCGCTTTCCTCGGTCGATGCGTGCCCCGCGTGCGGTCGGAAGGGGGGCGCATGATGACGTCCCGCTACCGCGATCGGCCCCTTCGCGGGACCGACTTGATCGAGATCCAGCGGGCGAACCTCCGCGCCCTGCTTCGCCACCTTCACCGTGAGCAAGGCTCATGGGTTCGGGTCGCCCATACCCTCGGCTATCGGCGCTCTGTCATCGTGGGCTTCTTCGATGGCGTCGAGCCGGGCAACATGGCGCTCGCCCGGAGCATCGCGCGCGCCGTCGGTCTGTCCCTCGAAGACGCGCTCGCGGGCAAGGCTCCGCCCCGCAAGGCGCCGTCTCTCGTGCTGGTCGCCTCCCCGAAGCGGAAGGGCGGTGCGTCATGAGCGAGCACGACCAGCCCCCGCCGAGCATCCCCGCGGTGCTCTCCCCGGAGCAAGCGGATCGCGTCCGCGCCGCGCTCGCCGCGTACGTGCAGGGCAAGACCCCGCGCGAGGTGGCGAAGCAGCTCGGCTACGCCCGGATGTACGTGCGCGCCTTCCTGGACGGCGAGATCGCGTGCACCGATCGGTTCGCGTCCCGCGTGGCGCTCGCCGTGGACGTGGACATCGACGCCTTCCTGACCGGGGGCGCGCCGTGATCCGGTACCGCGCCTCCCCAGGAGGGGGCGCGCCGATTGTCGAGGCGGACGCGGAGGACATCGAGGAACTACGCCCGATGCTCGTCCGTCACGTCCAGGTGATCGGCGCGGAGGAACGGCACGTGGCCGACGTCGTGCAAGATACGATGCTCACGACGTGGGAGGCCCTGCACGAGGCCGCGTGCGAGGTGAGGAGGGCATGCCGCCCGGGGCCGCTCTTCGCGGCTTCGCGCGCGTGACAGCGTTCTACAACGCCAAGAACCTCATGCGGCGCGGGTCGGGACAAGAGATCCCCGTGTCCGCGATCCGGTCGGTCCCTGACATCGTGAGCCCGGATCCGATGTCAGCCATCGAGGCCCGGGATCTGCTCGCGCGGGTCATGGCGTCGAGCCCGCATGCGGCCCACGTCGTGCAGCTCGCCGCCCGCGGGCTCTTTGGTAACGACGCGGCGCGCGCCCTCGGACACCTCCCCACGACGCACCACAAGCACGTCGAGAAGGTTCGCGCCGCCCTCCGCGATCTCGGCGCGGAGCCCGCCCCGAAGCAGCCGCCCCGCCCGGGGTGGAAGCAACGGAAGCGCGGGCGCTGAAAAGGCGACGGGGGGGGAAGGGGGGAAAACCGAACGCCCCGCGCGCAAAGGGAAAAAAAAAACCTGGCCCCCAAAAAGCCACCGGACCCAAACGGGGGGGCACAAACAGCC
>JANMGF010000489.1:0-6742 GCA_031374535.1 Polyangium sp. (in: bacteria) | reverse complement strand
GCGATCGCCCGTGCGCGATCTCCTGCGAGCACGTCGTCGAGATCATCCCGCGCGTGCAGCTCGATCACGTGCCCGATGCGCCGACGGAGGTGCTCGGCGTGATCAACCTCCGCGGCCGCGTCGTGCCGGTGATCGATCTGCGCGGGCGCATCTCGCAGAAGAGGCCCCTCCCGTTTTACCAGCACCTCGTCATCGTCCGCGCCCAGAACGGGAAGCTCCTCGCGCTCGCCGTCGACGAGGTCAGGGACGTGGTGACGGTGCAGGAAGACGCGATCGAAAAGCCGGGGGACCTCGCCGGGGTACGTTCGCCGGGCGTCGTGCGCATCGAGGACGATCTCGTGCTCGTGCTCGGTCCGGAGGACGCCTACCATGGCTCGAGCTGAGCCACAGCGCGCCCCGGCTCCGGGTGTCGTGCGCCGCCTCGGCGAGCTCGTCCGCATGCGAACGCGGCTGCAGATGCGCCCCCGGAACCTCGAGATCATCGAGCGCGTGGCCGAACGTCGAGCGGCCGAGGGCGGCGTCTCCGCGGACGCCTACCTCGAGCACCTGATCCTCGCCCACGACACGGCCGAGCTCGAGCACTTCATCGCGGAGCTCACGGTCGGCGAGACCCATTTTTTCCGCGGCCCTCCGCAGTACGAGGCGCTCCGCAGCGAGATCGTCCCTTCGCTTGCGCGCAAACGCAGGAAGGAGCGAGCGCTCACCGCGCTCTCGGCCGGCTGCTCCACGGGCGAAGAGGCCTACTCGCTCGCCATCGTCCTCGGCGAGGGCGTGGCGAACGACGCCTTCCACGTCGAGGTCACGGGCATCGACCTCAACGCTCGGTCCCTTCAAAAAGCCGAGGCAGCGCGGTACTCGTCGTGGTCGCTCCGCGACGTATCCGAGGTCGTACGGCGCCGTTATTTCCGCACGGAGGGTGAGAGCTTCCGGCTCTCCGAGGACGTGCGCCGCCTCGTGCATTTCCGCCGCCTCGGGCTCACCGAAGGCCCTCTCGTGAAGGTCTTCCCGAAGGGCTTCGACCTCATCGTTTGTCAGAACGTCCTCTACTACCTCGAGCCGGAGGCGCGGCCCGAGGTGATCGCCTCGCTCGCCGACGCGCTCGCGCCGGGCGGCGTCCTGATGTTTGGACCCGTGGATCACGCCGGCGACGTGCCAGGGTGCCGCTCCGTGCACGTCGGCGAGGTCGTGATCCACGAGCGCACAGGGCCCGTGACCGTGCCGCCTCCCTCGCCCCGCGGGAGCCGTTACGCGCGGTTGACCATCCCGCCCGCGCCTCTGCCAGCCCTTGATTGGCCGGTCCACGCGCTGCCAGCGCCTCCTCCGGCGTTGCCCGCGCCCGCGCCCGCGCCGGCGGCATCGACCCCCGTGGCGCCCTCGCTCGCGAGCGCCTTTGCCCGCGCCGACGCGGGGGATCTGCGCGGCGCCCTCGCCCACCTCGAAGCGATCCTCGAAGAGGAACCCGAGGAGCCGCGGGCGCATTTGCTCGAGGGGCTGCTCCTGGTCGAGCTCGGCGGCTTCGAAGCAGCGCTCGACGCCTTCCGCCGCTGCGTGTACCTCGATGCGTCGATGATGCTCGCTCACGCGGGCGCGGCCGTCGCGGGTCTCCGCCTCGGCCGCCCCGATCTCGTCGATCGCCACGCCGCGCGCCTCCGCGCCCTCACGGTCACGCGTGGCCGTCACGTCGACGCGCCGATCGAGGGATGGGACGGGATGACCGTGGGCCGGCTCCTCCGGCTGTTTCGAGACACCGAGATCCAGGACCCCCACGCGCCGCGCGCGCACGAGGCAGGTCCCGGGGCCGCGACGCAGCCTGGAGCTGCCCGCGCGCCCCATCGTTGAGGTTGTTCGCGATGAGCGCCCGGGAAGAGAGCGTCTACGAGAAGCTGCGCACCTCGCTCGCCGAGCTCGAGGAGAAGCTGCGCGAGGGCAAGACCGGCGAGCGTGAGGTCCACCCGCGGATCCTCGCCGAGCGTACGCGCCGCATCGCGCGCGAGCCCACGCGCCTCGATCGCGCGCCCGACTCGGTCAGCTGCATCGTCTTCGAGCGGAGCGGCCGCAGGTACGCCGTGCAGCTCGAGTCCGTCGACGAGGTCGGGCCGATCAGCCGGATCACCCGGGTCCCTGGCGTGCCCGAGTATTTCCTCGGCGTCGCGGCGCGCCGCGGTCGGATCGTCGCCGTCGTGGATCTGCCGCTGCTCTTCACGCCGGATGCGCGCCCGGAATCGGACGCCGAGCACCTCGTCATCGCCTCGAACGCCGAGGTCGTCTGCGCGGTCGCGGCGGATACGCTCCACAACATCATCGAGGTCAATCGCCGTACGATCGCCAAGGCCATGCCGACGTTTCCCCCGCTGGTCCAGCGTCACACGCTGGGCGTGCTCGAGGATCGCACCGTCGTCCTCGATCTCGGATCGCTCCTTTCCGACCGCTCCCTGCGCGTCGAGGAGCGCGGCTGATGGCCCTCGACGACGTGCGTTCGAGGCCCTCTGCGAGACCCTGCGCAACGAGGCGGTCGAGCAGGTCGAGCGTATCGGCACGGCCCTCTTGCTCGTCGAGCGTGGCGCCGAGGGAGCCGCCCGCGAGCAGCTCATCGACGAGGCGTTCCGGCAAGCGCACAACATGAAAGGCGCCGCGAGCTCGCTCGGGTTCGGGCACACGGCGCGTATCGCGCACGCGATCGAGTCGGTCCTCGCCTCGCTGCGCGCGATGGACCACGAGCGCGCGCCGGAGGTCTTCGACACCTTGAACGCGGGGCTCTCGACGGTGCATCACGCGTTGCGCGTCGACCCGAGCCCCCATCCGGATCCGGTCGTCATGGAGGCGATCGAGGCGCTCGAATCCGTGCTCTCGAAGCCCTCGGTGGGCGTGCCCCTGCCTGCGCCTCCGCCTCCGCCCGTCGTGCGCCCGGCCGACGGCATCACGGTCGCGACGCGATCCCGGAGCCCCCAGTCCATCCTGCGGCAGCACCACATCGCCGAGGCCTCCGCGCCGCCCCGCGGCTCGGGTTACGCCGAGCCGAAGACCAAACACAGCGAGCCTCCGCCGCACCCGCACCCGGGGATACCCATGGCGTCCGCGCACTACGCGGATCCGCCGCTGCCCGCGCCCGCCGGGTTCGGCCCACCCCCCACGGGGTTCGGCCCACCCGCCACAGGATACGGCGCGCCGGCGGCGCATTCACCCCGCGGGGACATGTCGATGCTGGGCGGGATCACGCCGCCGCCCAATTACCCCGTGCACTCTGCGCAGGCGCCTGGCACCTCGGGCCTCGCGCCGGGCACCTCGGCCGGCGCTGCGGTGGCTGCGGCCCGCGCGCTCGTGGGAGGCGAGCGCAACCCGAGCCCCACCGGCCAGCTCCCGAAGGTCCCGGGCCCCACGCCGCTCCGCGCGACCGGCGAGGAGACGTTACGCGTCTCCATGAAGAAGCTCTCGGCGCTCATGGCGCAGGTCGGCGAGCTCCTCGCGGCCCGCGTGCGCACCGATCAGCGCCTCTCCGAGCTCCGCGCCGTGCTCTCGGCCGAGGAAGAACGCCTCAAGGCGCAGACCGCGATCCGCGCGATGGTGCGCGACGAGGCGCCCGCCAAGCTCGACGTTTGGTCCGAACGGCTCGTCGAGGTCCAGAACGAGGACCTCGATCACGAGCGCCTCCTCGTGCGAAGGCTGCGCGAGATCGTACGTGCCTTCGAGGCCGACGCGCTCCAGTCGACGATCCTCTCGGGTCAGCTCCAGGAGGACATCCGCCGCATCCAGACCTTCCCGCTCGCGAGCGTGCTCGAGCCCTTGCCGCGCGCGGTCCGCAACATGGCGCGCGAGGCCGGCAAGATGGTCGACCTCGTCATCACGGGCGCCGAGCTCGAGCTCGACAAGAAGGTCCTCGAGGAGCTGCGTGATCCCCTCTATCACCTGCTCCGCAACGCGATCGATCACGGCTGCGAGCACCCTGCCGTTCGCGCCGCCGCGGGCAAACCTTCGCGTGGCACCATTCGTATCCGCGCCGAGCACCGCGGCGACGTCGTCACCATCACGGTGAGCGACGATGGCCCTGGCGTGGACATCCCCTCCGTGCGCCGCGCCTCGATCGCGGCGGGCCTCGTCACCGCGGTCGAGGCCGCCGAGATGCCCGAGCATCGCGTGCTCGAGCTTCTGTTTGCGCCTGGCCTCACGACGCGCGCTGAGGCCGGCGAGCTCTCGGGCCGGGGCGTTGGCCTCGACGCGGTCCGCACCAACATCGAGCGCCTCCACGGCACCGTCACCGTCGAGTCGCGGCAAGGCGTGGGGACCTCCTTCGTCATCGTCCTGCCGCTCACGATTTACGTGGTCCACTCGCTGCTCCTGCGCGTCGGCGAGGACCTCTTCGCGATGCCGATCTCCTCCATCCAGCGGATCCTGCGCATCAGCGCGTCGGACGTGCTGGAGGTCGAGCGCACGCACGCGATCGTCGTCGATGGCCGGCCGATCGCGCTCGTCCCGCTGGCGACCTTGCTGGGCCTTCCGGTCGAGCTTCCCCCGCCGCCCGAACGTATCCCCGTGCTGGTCATCGGCATCGGCGAGACCCGCTGCGCGCTCGCGGTCCGCGAGATCGTCAGTGATCAAACGGTCCTGGCGAAAAACCTCGAATCGCCGCTGGTTCGTGTACGGAACATCGCGGGGGCGACCATCCTGGGGGACGGCCGGGTCGTGTTGATGTTAAATCCCATCGACCTCCTCCGCTCGGCCTCTGGACGCGATGCCGACCGCTTCCGGGCGCTCTTGCCGAGGATCGAAAACCGACCCAAGCCGAGGCTCCTTTTGGTCGATGATTCTTTCACCACCCGCGCGCTGGAGCGGTCCGTGCTCGAGGTCGCCGGCTTCGACGTCGTCGCGGTCGCCGATGGGCACGAGGCCCTCTCTGCGCTCGAGCTCGAGCGGTTCGACATCGTCGTGAGTGACGTGTCCATGCCCGAGATGTCGGGCCTCGAGCTTTGCGCCAGCATCCGACAGACGGATCGGCTGCGCAGGCTGCCCGTCATCCTGGTCACGTCGCTCGGCTCCGACGATGACAGGCGCGCGGGCCTCGCCGTCGGCGCCGACGCCTACATCGTCAAGAGCGAGTTCGATCATGAGGTGTTCGTGAAGACGGTCAACGAGCTCGTGGGGAGGGCTTGATGGCACGCGTTCTCATCGTCGACGACTCGGTCGTGATGCGCGACATCGTGCGCGCGCACCTCGCAGGACTCGCGCTCGATCTCGACGTCGCGAGCAACGGCGAGGACGCGCTCGCGCGTATCAGCAGTAACCCCCACCCGTTCGACCTCGTCATCACCGACTACGCGATGCCCAACATGAATGGGCTCGAGCTCGCGCGTCGCGTGAAGGAGAGGGGAGGCACGCTCGCGCCGAAGATCATCCTCATCAGCGCGAACAAGGAGCTTCGCGAGAGGGATCTGCTCGCCACGGGGCACGTCGACGCCTTCTTCCCGAAGCCCGTCGACGGCGCTCTTCTGGCTGCGCGCGTGTCCGCCGTCCTTGCGCTCACGATGCCGTCCTCGCCCGTCGTCCCCTCGAGCCGCAGGGCGCGCCCCGTGATTCGTGTGGTCATCGCCGACGACACCGAGGTCGGTCGCACGCTGCTCGCCCGTGTCCTCAAGGCCGATCCCGAGATCGACGTCGTCGGCATGGCCCGCGACGGCCAGGGCGCCGTGGACCTCGCCGTGCGCGAAAACCCCCAGATCATCCTGCTCGACGCGATGATGCCCGGCCTCGACGGCGTCGCTGCCACGCGTCGGATCATGGCCCTCGCGCCGACCCGCGTCGTCATCGTCTCGGACCAGCAGGGCAGCCGCCCCGCCTCGCAGGTCTTCGCCGCGACCGAGGCCGGCGCGCTCGACGTCATCGCGCGCCCGAGCTGGGGGGATCCCATGGGCCCGCAGGCCGTCGCCTTGCGCGACAAGATCAAGATGCTCGCCGAGATCCCCGTGGTTCGCCGCTGGGCCGATGGTCCTCGTTCCGTGCGATCGCGCCGCGGCGGCAGCCTCCGCACCATCACCCGCGCCACGGCCATCGCGATCTGCGCCTCCACCGGCGGTCCTGCGGCCATCGCCGCGCTCCTGCCGGGCCTCTCCGCTGCCGTCTCCCAGGTCCCGATCCTCATCGTGCAGCACGTCCTCGCGGGCTTCGACGAGGCCCTCGCCGAGTGGCTCGCCGAGGTCACGCAGCTCCCGGTCCGTGTCGCCACGCATGGAATGCCCCTGCGCGGCGGCGTCATCGCGCTCGCCCCCGAAGGCAAACACCTCGTCGCGCAGTCGCCCCTCACGATCGGCGTCATCGAAGGCCAGCCCGTCGGCAACCACCGCCCTTCCGGCACGCCGCTCTTCGAATCACTCGCGCGTCATTTCGGCGACGGCGCCCTCGGCGTCATGCTCACGGGCATGGGCAACGACGGCGTCGAGGGCCTGCGCGCCATCAAGGCGGCTGGCGGAAGCGTGCTCGTCCAGTCGCCCGACTCCTGCGTGGTGAGCGGCATGCCCGGCGCTGCGATCTCTCGTGGTTACGCCGACGCCGTCCTGCCCCTCGACGAGCTCGCTCCCGAAATCGTCGAGCGTGTCCGCGCCCCCGCGCGCTCGCGCCATTGAAGGAGCTGAAGAGCTGATATGGTTCCGCCGATGCAGGAGCCGGAGCTCCCGGAGCGGCTGGGAAAGTACCAGGTCATCCGCAGGCTCGCCTACGGCGGTATGGCCGAGGTCCTGCTCGGCCGCCTCGCGGG
>JANMGF010000466.1:0-13349 GCA_031374535.1 Polyangium sp. (in: bacteria) | reverse complement strand
CGTGCTCGGTCGTGGTGCGCTCCGATCCGGACGCGCTTTTCGCCACGATCCGTACGCGGATGTTTTTTTCGGAACGTCGGAGGATGACGGTCAGGAGATTCGGCGCGTCAGGCCGGAATGGATCACGTGTAACCTCCCGGGTGACGGCGGCACGGAAAGCTGCCTCATCCGGGCAATGGTCCGTGCCTGGCTCACGCACGTAGGTAAGGCGGTAGGTCTCTTGTGCGGCGGCGGGCGCTGCAAACAGGCAGACTGAGGCTGCCAGTATCGTCCCCTCGCGGAAAACCATCGTGCCCGACCCTACCAGCTAGGGCTGCGATCAGGCAAGGCGGCGTTACGTGAGGCAGCAGAACGTGATCGGCTTCTCCATCTCGACCTTACCCGTGGAGTCACCCCCTTGAGGAGTGCACACGCCAGGGACCCTGTCGATGACCTCCGCTTTTTTGCTGCCGAGGGCAAGGCCGGATATCAAATCATAGCAGGGGGCGGACATGTCAGACGAGATGTTTGGCGATAGCTGCTCGTTCATGCAGTTGTTATCGGTGTAGACATGAATCTCGATCAAGCACGATCCCCCCGTGGGCGAGGAGCAAGTGCAAGGGGTGCACTCGCGTTTGTCCGTGCCATCCTCATAATAGATGCTTCGCTCGGTCCAGGCAGGGGGGCACGGAACATCCCCCGTGGCATACACGCAAACCTCGAACGGGGTCGGCGGCTCCGGAGAGCAGGGCGACTGCATGCACGGGGTTCCATCATTCGCGCAAGCCCGCGCCGCGACCGAGTCCATCGTCGGCCAGCCGTTGGAGGTTCCGCCGTAGATGATGATGTCCGCTGAATCTTCTTCCTTTTGGGTGAGGACTTGACAAGCACCTTCCGCGATCACGGGCGGGGCCACGGAGAGGGAGCGGACACAAGGCACGCCGCCGCAGAGCTTACCTTCCGATATCGGATTGGCATCCGTACAAGACCCATCCCAGTTTTCCGGGGCATCAAACGATGCGCTCGTTGGGGCAGGAGAACCTTGACAAACGGTGGTGTGTGCACTCCACGAGGTGGGGATCTCGCACGTGCCAGGGGGCTCATCACACGCGCATGCGGGGCACTCGAGGGGCCCGAGCTGCGGGTCGGCCAAGGCCCAGACGGCCTCTCTCGTGCCTTCCGGACAGTCGGGCACGCTGATGGCTGGGCCGGTGGCCACGAGGACGGGACCAAGCCAATCCGGCGGCGTTTCCGGCGCACATACGCCTGGGCATCCAACCGCGCCGGCGTCGATGATGCAAGTCTCCGGATCGGGAGGATAGCCCTCGGCGATACAGTCCGCAGGCGGTGGGTTACCGTCTCTACAAGGGCATAAGACTTTGATTTCAAAGTCTTCGGCCCACCCAATATCGCCACAAGCGAGAGCGAGAAACGGCAGACTGGCAGGCAGGAGGAGGAAATATCGCAGACGCATGACGAACCCCCAAACCAAATCAATGGTATTGTCGGTGAACACGTTCCAAGGCACCTGATCGTGTCTACGTCGGTAGATCCGTCGGTGCCGGCGTCGATGGGCAGGTATCCGGGTCCGGAACAGAACCCAGGTCGACGCATGACCCGAATCCCGTGATCGAACTCAAGCACCCAACCGGGCAAACCAATCCGCGAAGGCGTTCACGGGTCGAAGCCAGGTCGGGTTGCGGTGCATTGGTACGTCTCGGGATCCACTACCACAACGTTTGTCGCAGGGGGAAGAGACAAACATCGACGTCTTGCACTTTTTTAGCACGATCCCGACGTCGTTTTTCCCGGACGAGGTCCCCCCTCGTCACACCAACGTCCCCGGACCAACCTCCCGCCAAGCGCCGGGCAAAATCGACAGGGTCGTGTCGTTTCTTTTGGACGAACCAGCGTCTCGACACATGTGCACTATCAGGAGGGACTATTTCCCACCCGGCTAGGTCTGCGAGAACCCGAAGGCCGGGAGCCCCTCCTTATTGAGAGGAGGAAGCGGCCGGGGCGTCGAGTTCGAGGACAACCGGCTCGTGCCCCGTGGCCCGGAGAAACCGCACGAGGTCCTCGCCGCGGATCGCCGTCGTGTGGTCGTTCGTCAGCGGGTGACAGTGGACCGGATCACGCGTGAGGACCTTTGCATCGAGCACCACCCGCACGAGCCCCTCCTCATCCAGGAGAGCCGCAAACGGCGTGACCGACCCAGGCTCGACGCCGAGATGCTGGCGAAGACGCTCCGGGGAGGCGAACGAGACATGGCCCGCGCCGATACGACGGCCGAGATCCTTGAGATCCACCGCGCGATCCTCGTCGAGCACGACCAGCCACATCGCGCCCTTCTTGTTGCGCAAGAAGAGGTTCTTGACATGCACGCCGTCATGCCGAACGCGGTGCGCCTTGGCCTCTTCCACGGTGTAGACGGGCGGATGCTGGGCCGTCTCCGTCTCGATGCCGAGAGCCGCGAGCCTCTCGAACAAGGCGTCCCGTTTCGCGAGGGTCATGCGCGACTCGTTACCGCGCGTGGCGCCTTCGTTCAACGGTTCCAGCCGAGCACCTCCCCGATCGTGCGCGCGTGCGCTAGAGATGCGCAGAACCGCAGAAGGAGTACGCGATGGCGAACGATCTCGAAGGCAAAGTCTTTCTGGTGACGGGCGCGACGGAGGGCATCGGCAAGTCGGCCTCGCTTTCGTTCGCACAACGAGGCGCGAAGCTCGTGCTCGTCGGTCGCAACCGCGAGAAGAGCGAGCGCGTGGTGAACGAGCTGAAGCAGGCGAGCGGCAACGACCACATCGAGCTCCTGCTCGGAGACCTCTCGAAGATCGCCGACGCGCGCGCCGTCGCCGACGCCTTCCGCGCCAAACACGACAGACTCGACGTCCTCGTCAACAACGCAGGCGCCCTCTTCAACGACTACAAGCTCAGCGCCGACGGCATCGAGATGACGTTCGCACTGAACCACATGGCGTACTTCGTCCTGACCACGAAGCTGCTCGATCTGGTCCAGAAGACGCCCAAAGCACGCGTGATCAGCACCTCGAGCGGCGCGCACCAGATGGGCAAGATGGATCTCGCCACGGTCGCCAAGCGGAACGGAAAGGCGGGATTCGGCGCGTACGGAGACTCGAAGCTCGCGAACGTGCTCTTCACGCGCGAGCTCGGGCGACGCCTCGCAGGATCGGGCGCGACGGCGAACTGCATGCACCCCGGCTTCGTGCGTACGGGTTTCGGATCGAACAACGGCGGCTTCTCGGCAAGCTTCTTCAAGGTGGTGAGCGCGCTCTTCGCACGCACGCCGGAGAAGGGCGCGGAGACGATCGTGTGGCTCGCGACGAGCGACGAGGCCGCTTCGTACAACGGGGAGTACTTCTTCGATCGCAAGGTCGAGCGTATCTCGAAGCTCGCGAAGGACGACGCGCTGGCGAAGGGCCTGTGGGAGCTGTCCGAGAAGCTCTCGTCCTGATCGAGCAATGATCTCGCGAGGCTCCGTAGCCTTCGCGTTCGACGTTCACCGCTCGCCGAGCCAGGTCGCGGCGAACTCCATCACCCGCGCGTTGTCGGGCACCTGCTCGAGGAAGCTCTGCCTCCAGCGCGGATCGCTGATCCGATCGGCTCGCTGGAGGAGCTTTCGGCGCGCGTCCGCGATGCAACGGAGCGCCTCGTCCTCCGCCCCGTTCACGCGCAGCGCGAGCGCGTAGGTCCACTGGATCAGGCTCTCGCCCTCCTCGATCCCTTCGAGACGATCGAGGATCTGCATGGCCTCCGTCGCCTTCGTGAACGCCTCGCGCACGTTGTTCCTGGCGATCGCGATCGCCGCGAGGAGCGCGAGCGCGCAGGCGCGTACGGCGGGCACGCCTTCGGAGACCTCGATCGCCTGCTGCGCCATCGTGAGCGCCTCGTCCGTGCGACCGGCGAGCCGCAGGATGATCGAGAGGTAGACCCGGACGAACCCTTCCCCGCGGCGATTTCCCTGGTGCACGAGGCGTTCGAGCGCCGCCGTCTCCACCGCGAGCGCCTCGGTCGAGTTCTCCATCTGCGCGAGCGCGTAGCCGAGGTTCGCCAGGAGCGAGGAGACGAAGTCGAGCTGCATCGGCTCGGCGATCGCGAGCGCCTCGCGGAACGCCGTGACCGCGAGGCCTTGCGCGCCGAGGTGCAGGTAGGCGTTGCCGATGTTGCAACGTTGCAGGCACGCGTTCCGCATGTCGCCCGCGGACGTGTAGTTCTCCACGGCCGACTCGACGCGCCGCACGTACGCGATCAGATCACCCGCGTGCAGCGCGATCTCCGCGCGGGCCACGTCGAGCCAGGCGAGCACGAACGAGCTCACCACGCCGTGACGGAGCGCGAGTTTCTGCGCACCGGCGAACAGCTCGTGCGCTCGATCTGGCAGGCCCGCGCGCACGAGCGCCACGACGAGGCGGCCCGCCGTCACGATGTGCGCCTCGCTCGTCACGCCCTCTCGTTCGAGCGCGGCGAGCTCGTCGGCGAAGGCCCCGATCCGCGCCCCATCCCCCATGCTCCCCGACGCGATGACGAGGTGCCCGAGCGCGGCATGAAACGCCGTGCTTCCCCGTGGCAAGCGCGTGATCGCATCCTCCGCCACGCGCTTGACCTCGGCCATGTTGCCGAGCCATCGATGCGCGATCGCTTGCACGAGCCGCATGCGCGCGACCGTCTCCGCCTTGCCTCCCGACGCCTCGATCGCGCGCTCGGCGAGCCTGGCCGCATCACGCAGCACGTTCACGCCGAGCGCGTCGAATGCCTTGTTTTCCTCGTCGCTCGGGGGCGCCGAGGGGAAGAGCCCACCCGCGTCGCGCCACTCGATCTCCGCCCGCGCGACCGGCGCGAGCATCGTGGTCGGAAGGCTCGCGATCGCGTCGTCGAGCTCCGTCACCGTGTCTTCATCGAGGATGAGATCCGCCGGATCGAGCTCGAGCACGTCCGCGCCTGCGAGGTCTTGCGTGAGCTCCTCCGCGCGTGACTCGGGCTCGCCGTCGACCTCGTCTTTTTGCAGGGTCATCGTCGGCGCGAGGACCACGCGGTGCGAGATGTTCTCGTACGCGACGAGGAGTTTGTCCCGGAACGCCTGCATCGACGGATAACGCGCCTCGCGCTCGGGCACGAGGGCGCCCTGGACGACCTCGAGGAAGGCCGAGGGGATGTCGTCGACGAGCATCGACAGGATCGGCGGCGGCTGCGTGACGATCTTGATCAGCACGGATTGATGCGTGGGGCCGTCGTAGGGGCGCTGGCCCGAGAGCAGCTCGAAGAGGACCGCGCCGACCGACCAGACATCGGCGCGCGCGTCGACCCCCGGGTGTCCTTGCGCCTGCTCGGGGGCCATGTACTCGGGCGTTCCCATGACGACCCCGTGCAGCGTGAGCTTGCGTTTGGGATCGAGGGTATTCACGCGGGCGAGGCCGAAATCGATGAGCTTGGGGACGATCTCGCCGGAAGGAGACTCGGTGAGGACGATGTTCTCCGGCTTGATGTCGCGGTGCACGATGCCCCGGCGGTGCGCGGCGATGATCGCGCCCATGATCGGGACGATGATCGTCATGGCCTCGTGCTCGGTGAGCCGGCCTCGAGGCGCGAGGTACTCGCGAAGGCTCTCGCCCGTGAGCAGCTCCTGCACCATGTAAAACGTGCCGTCGCGGCGCTGCCCGACCTCGTGGACCGTGACGACGTTCGGATGCTGGATCGCGGCGGTGGTCTGCGCTTCGCGACGGAAACGGGCGATCATACCCGGGTCGTGATCGTAGTGCGGGTGCATCAGCTTGATCGCGACGCGCCGCTCCACGAACATGTCCCACGCCTCGAAGACCGTGCCCATCGAGCCCGCGGCGATGAGGCGCTGGAGCGTGAACTTCCCAGCGATCTGCATCCCCGGCTTGAACGTCGCTCGTTCGAGATCCGTCGCGCGCGCCGCGCCCTCGGCCCCGCCCTCCGTGGACGGGGGGCCCGTATGCGGGTCGTCTTTGCGGCGTTGCCAGAAGCGAAGCATGGGCGGCCCTCCTCATCGTGAGGGAACCGAGAGGACAACGCGAGCCACGTTGGGTGTCAAGGTGCGCGGCCTTCGAGCGAATCGCGGATGATGTCAAGCGCCCAGGGAGCGATCTCGGCGAAGACGCTTGCGCGTGGGCCTGCCCCGCGCTACCACCTTGGCGCTCACGATCCTATCCGGCGAGCATGCGTGGCAGAGTCCCGCGTGCTTGCGTCGACAGCAAGGCAACCGGGAAGGCGTGGCGGAGCGCACCGTGACGTGTGTCGCCCCGCGGTGGAGAGGCCAAGATCGGCCGCTTCACGCCCTTCCCGAACCAGGCGGCTCGGCGGGAGGGGGCCAGCGACAACACCCTTCACGGGTTCGGGCCGCGAGAGAGCATTTTTCATCGTGACTTTTTCCGTTCCCGGGCAGCCCACCATGGCCCCCGTAGAGCCCCCGCACGTCGAGGGCAACGCACCGATTTTCCCCGTGTCCGTTGATGCCATCAGCCCGGACGCCGCGTTCGCAGCCCTCGGCCTCGTGGCCCCGCTCGTGCGTGCCCTCGTGAAAGAGGGCTACGTGCGCCCGACGCCCATTCAAGAGCGAGCCATCCCCGACGCGCTCGCCGGCCGTGATTTGCTCGGATGCGCGCAGACCGGCACCGGCAAGACGGCGGCGTTCGTCCTGCCAATCCTCCAGCGTCTCTCCAAGTCGCCGCGGCACGGCGGCATTCGCGCGCTCGTCCTGACGCCCACGCGTGAGCTCGCGGCGCAGATCGGCGAGCGCGCCACCGCGTACGGGCGGCACCTCGGCCTGCGCCATATCGTCATTTATGGCGGTGTGGGCCAGAGGCCGCAGGAGGAGAACCTCGCGAGGAACCCCGATCTGCTCATCGCCACGCCGGGCCGGCTGCTCGATCTGATGCAGCAGGGATTCGTGCGGCTCGACCGCGTGGAGATCCTCGTCCTCGACGAGGCCGATCGGATGCTCGACATGGGCTTCATCCACGACGTGCGGCGCATCGTGAACGCGCTGCCCGCGCGCCGGCAGACGCTCTTCTTCTCGGCGACGATGCCGCGGGAGATCGCCTCGCTCGCCGATAACATCCTCGTCGATCCGGCGCGCGTCTCCGTGACGCCGGCGCGGGCGGCGGCCGATACGGTCGAGCAGTCGATCTTCTTCGTCGAAAAGGCGGACAAGCGCGCGCTCCTCGAGCGGCTCCTGCGCGCTTCCAGCGTCGAGCGCGCGCTCGTCTTCACCCGCACCAAGCACGGCGCCAACCGCATCTCGGAGCAGCTCGTGCGCGCCGGCATCGAGGCCCTCGCCATTCACGGAAACAAGTCGCAAGGCGCCCGTGAGCGCGCCCTCGACAGGTTCCGTCGAGGCGTCACGCCCGTGCTCGTCGCGACGGACATCGCCGCGCGTGGCATCGACGTCGAGGGCGTCTCGCACGTCATCAATTACGATCTGCCGAACGTGCCCGAGAGTTACGTGCACCGGATCGGCCGCACGGGGCGCGCGGGCGCCTCGGGCAGCGCCATTTCCTTCTGTGACCGCGAGGAGCGCCCGCTGCTCTCGGACATCGAGAAGCTGCTCCGCCGCCGCATTCCCGTGGCGGAGGGGCAGACCGAGCCCGTCGAGGCGTCGCCGATGCCCGCTCCGCGCCCGGAAATGCGCTCCGAGACACGCTCGTTCGCGCCGCCGAGGCGCACGAGCAGCTATCAGAATCCGCGCAACCGTCGGAACTGAGATCGATTGAGCTCGGGCCGCTCGCGCGGTATCCTCGCGAGCATGGCCCGTGCTCCGACCAGGCGCCGCTTCCTCCTCGCCGCGGGGGCAACCATCCCCGCGGCAGCGTTCGCCCTGCTCCAGCGTGAGACCGAAGCGCCTTTGCCCGTCGCGGCAGGGGGCGGGCTCGATTCCGAGGCTCGCCCCGTGCGCCGGATCGTGCAGGCCGAGCCCACGCGGGACGGCGCTGGCGTGCGGCTCTCGCGTGCGCTCGGGGGCGCGGCCCTCTCGGATCTCGATCCTTTCCTCCTCCTCGACGAATTCCACACCGATCGCCCGGACGATTACCTCGCCGGCTTCCCCGCTCATCCGCACCGCGGCTTCGAGACCGTCACGTACATGATCCACGGCGCGATGGAGCACCGGGACAGCGTGGGCAATCAAGGTCGCCTCGGTCCCGGCAGCGCGCAATGGATGACCGCAGGGCGCGGCATCATCCATTCCGAGATGCCAAAGCAGGAGCGCGGGCTCATGTGGGGATTCCAGCTCTGGGTGAACCTGCCGGCCGCGCGGAAGATGACGAAACCGCGGTATCAGGACATTCCGCCCTCGGCCATCCCCGAGGTCGATCTGGCCGATGCGAGGGTCCGGGTGGTGGCGGGTGAGGCGGGAGGGCGGCGGGGGCCCGTCGACGGCGTCGTCGTCGCGCCCAGCATGCTCGATGTGACGCTCCAGGCAGGCGCGAGCTTTCGTCATTCCTTGCCGCCCGAGCACAATGCATTCGTGTATGTCGTCGAGGGCGCCGCGCGGATCGGTCCGGAGGGGACGCCCGTGGCGCGGGGTGAGCTCGCCGTGCTCGGCGCGGGTCGATCCGCCATTGCATTGAGCGCGACCGGGGCTCGTCTCCTGCTCCTCGCGGGGCAGCCCCTTGGGGAGCCTATCGCGCGCCGCGGACCTTTCGTGATGAACACGCCGGAGGAGATCCGGCAGGCCTTCGACGACTATCGCTCGGGGCGCCTCGTCGGCGGCTGACCTGCCCCGCCCGCGGTCGAGCGAGCCCAGCTTGACGTCTCCCGAGCCCGGCCCGATGCCACGAGGGCAGACACTTCGTTCATGTGCGCAACGGAGGGGAGGGTCGGTCCATGCGACGTGGGTGGCGTTTTGCGGGGGCGAGTGGGGTGGCCATGGGCCTTTGGGTCGTGACCGCGGCGGGGGCGAATGAAAACCATGGACGAGGCGCTCACGCGGAAGAAAGCAAAACGCAAGGCGACGAACCACAAGCGGATCACGCGCACGGGGGCTCCGAGGACGCGTGCGCGGGAGGCCACGCCGTGCTCACGGTGGGCGATTTCGATGGCAGCGGGATCGTCGACGCCGCGGACGTGAAAGAGCTCGCCGATCGCATCACGCGCCGCGACGACGCTGCGTTTTTCGATATCGACGGGGATGGGGACGTCGATACGGAGGATCTCCTCCGGGTCGGGAGGAGCATCGGGGCGAAGAGCACGCCGCTCGATCAGGAAATCGCGGCCGTGTTCCGCGTGGCGGAGCGGTATCGGGACGTCCGCAATGCGATCGAGGACAACTTCGTGCCGGCGACGACCTCCCTCCAGGGCCACGGCGTCCACTGGGGCAGGAACGAGAAGATGGACGCGGAGTTCACGCTGACCCGTCCGGAAGGGCTCAACTACGGCGAGAATGGGGAGTTGCTCGCGGTCTTCTGGGCCATCGCGTCCGACCCCCCGTCACCCGACGGGCCGCCGGCAGGTTTCACCGGAGAGGAAGAATGGCATTTTCACGAAAATGCATGCCTCTTCGGGTACAATGAAGAGAACCCCTCGTACGATTTCCGGATGCTGAACTTCCAGGAATGTGTTCCGGAGGCCGAATGCCCGGAGGGGAACTGGCGAAGAATGTTCCACATGGTCCACCTCTGGATCTTCGAGCACAACCCGTGCGGCGTCTTCGGCGGGACGAACCCGCGCATCCGGGAAGGCGTGAATCCGGAGACTACGAGGCTCCGCTGCCCGCCGGGCACCGAGCATCCGCACCGCGGCTTCGAAGCGCCGCACGCTGATGGCGGCGTTTTACCGTAACTCGATGTCGATCGAGACGGGCTTGCCCCCACGGACTCGTGGGGCGCGGCTCAGCGCTGCGTTTCTGTCAGATTGGCACGGGACGCGTGCATATCGAGAAAACGCGAGACTTCCTCGAGCACTGCGGGCGAGATGTCGCGCCCGATGTCATCCTGGGTGATACGCGTGGGATCCGGCTGGGTGATGCAGTTCAAGGCGTGCGTGACGCAATCGAGAACGCGCACCCGGTGCGGGGCGCGCGGCGAATCGTCGAGCCAGTTCGCCCAGGCTTCGATCTCCGAGGGCACGACATTGTAATCGTAGCGCCCGCCGATCACGAGCAGCGGCCTGTCGAGGCTCCGGGCGAGGTCGGGCGCCCGCTTGGCGAGCTCGATCCACGATTCCCACAGGCCCGGCGGCTGCCCGAGGATGGGCGCGCCGAGGTGCGTGCCTCGCTCGATATGCCGGAGCGCCTGCGCCGCGGCGAGCAGCTGGCGTGCTTCCGTCTCGGCGCGCTCCGGCTGGCCAGCCATCGAAAAGGCCCATCGCACGCGCTCGCTCTGCTGCTCGAGCACGACGGTCATGGTATGAAAGGGCGGCGCCAGCATGACGCCCGCTCGCACGCGGGGCCTCTCCGACAGGAGCAGGGGCACGAGCTCGCCTCCCTCGCTATGCCCCACGAAGAACGTACGGTCGGGATCGATAGCGGGATGTCGTATCACGGCGTCGAGCGCCGTCTCGGCATCGAGCACGTATTCGGTCGTGGCGAACTCCACCTCGAGGAGGGCGTACGGGATGGAGGTGAAGCCGGAGTCGGCACAATCATTGAATGCGCCGCAGGTCCGTTTGTCGTAGCGATAGACGGCATAACCACGATCGGCGAGCGCGGCGGCGAGGCGCTCGTAGACGGGAATGTCGAAGCCGAAGCCGAGCCCGATCTGTCCACGCATCACGCCGTCGCGCGACATGGGCCCGCTGCCGTGCACGATGACCACGGCGGGCACACGTTCTCCCTCCTCGCGGGCGGGCAGGGTCAAGGTGCCTTCGAGACGCCAGAGGCCCCGATCAAAGGCGAGAGGCACGTCTTCCCGCGGTTGCCGCGGGCGGGCAGGCTTTGGAATGGAGACCGGCCGAGCCGAGAGGCCATTCGCGCGCGGGACCACGGCGGGCGCCGACCCGCAGGCACCGAGGAGCGACGCGGCGAGCGTCATCGAGGCGAGGCGCATGGGTCTCCTCATGGCGGCGCCGAATGCAGCGCGGCCTGGAGCGCGGTGATTTTCTCCTCGTCGGTCTTGTCGAGCGGGAGAGTTTTATCGGGCGTGATGCCCTCCACCTCGTTCGTACCATCGGCGAGAAAACGTGCGCAATTGGGCATACGCACCTCGAAGCCGGCCGCGCGGAGCTGAAACCGCCCCCCGCCGTTCATGTATCCACATCCAGCGCCCGCCGTGCGATCCCCGAGAATCGTGGCCGCGTGATTGTCCTTGAACCATGCGACGAAATCCTCGGAGGCCGAGCCCGTGCCGCGATCCGCGAGGATGAACAGCGGTCCCCTCCAGGCGCCTGCGCCCGTGAGCGTCGTCGTCTCCGGCGGGTCGCTGAAGATCGAACATACCCGCTCGCCTTTCCACATGGGCGTCCGATCGCAGGTCGGCGATACGATTCGTGCTCCATTTCGTTGCAGGGTGCTGCCGGTGAACAGCGGGACGGCCTCCGAAACCCACTCGGTGCCGCCGCCATTGCCGGTCAGATCGACCAGGAGGCGCTTGGCGCCGCGGTCGTGCAGGGATCGGATCGCGGTTTGCAGCGATTCTTGCCGTTTTGCGCGGACGGCGAGCTTCAGGGCATTCTCGTCCATCCCGGCCGTGAACGCCTGCTCGCAGGTCGCGAGGTACTTGTTCCTCGTCAGCTTGAAATGGGGATCCCGAAAGGTGCGGACGAAGCGGCGGAGAGCGAGGAACGCCTGCACCCGCGTGAAAGAGCTGCCGAGCGCGGCGCGTGTGTCGCGGTCGAGCTTCGCGAGATCGGTCCCGCGGTGCTCGACCATCCAGTCGAGGTTCCCATACTCCCTGGCCATCGCGATCTCGAGCCCCTCGAAATCGCGCAGCCAGGCGTCACGGTCGAACGTGGCGACGTCCCAGCCGAGGACCCCGAGCAGGATGGAAACCAGCCCAATCCCGATCCACCGGAAAAACCTTCGGCGCGGCCTGATTGTTTTTCCGGCTGCCGTCGGTGTCGAGGTGGTTTCCCTGGGGGTCTCATCCATGCTCGAGGCGTGTGTACCGCATCCAGCGCGGCGCGCCCACTACTTCTTTTTCGTCCGGGCCCGCTTCGCGTCGCCGTGCGCGCCGAGACCGCCGAGGATGAGGGACCACACGCCCTCGAAGGCGGTATCGATACCAGGGTCGGACCACTCCGAAACATGGATCGGATTGTGGAAGCGGGCCGTCGCGTTGAATACGGCCCACGCCGAGGCGATCGGATCGGTGATCGAGACCTCGCCTTGTTTCACGCCGTCGGCGAGGATCCGGGCGATCTGGGAGGCGAGGGTCTCGACGTGTACGCGGACCACGTCGCGCGCGTCGGACACGAGCTTGCTATAGGTGGCGAAGAGCTCGGGATCGTCGCGCGCTTTTTTCCTCTTGAGCATGATCAGGAGATCGTACCAGCGCCGCAGGCGTTCCAGGGCCGGCCCCTCCTCGGCCGCTATCTCTGCGAGCGGCGTCGATACCCGGGCGAGCCAGCGCTCGGCCACGGCGTCCCGCAATGCCGTCTTGCTCTAGAAATGCCGATAAACGCTGCCATGGCTGACGCCGAGCGCGCGGGCCACATCGACGACCGTGGCCTTGGCGGGCCCGAAGCGACGGAGCACGTCCTCGGCCGCTTCGAGGATCCGTTCCGGGGTGAGCGCGGACTCGTTCACGTCAATGGGCCTTGCCGCGTTCGCTGTCGAGGTGGGCCATCATGGGCAAAGCATAACGTTCCCCTGCGGCCGCGCCCGCGGGCACGGCGCGCTCGATCCGGACGAGATCCTCCGAACCGAGCTCGATCGAGAGCGCCCCGAGCGCCTCGGTGAGCCGGTCGCGCCGCCGCGCTCCGACGAGCGGGACGATGTCGCTCCCACGCGAGAGCACCCAGGCAATGGCGATCGGCGCGACGGTCGTGCCTTTCTCCTCGGCGACGCCGCGCAAGGCCTCGACGAGCGCGAGGTTCTTGTCGAGGTTTTCCGGGGCGAAGCGGGGGCTGTACTTGCGGAAATCGGTGGTTGTCATCGCGCGATCCTTCGACCAGTGGCCGCTGATGAGGCCACGCGAGAGCACGCCGTACGCGGTGATCGCAATGCCGAGCTCGCGCGCCGTGGGCAGGATCTCGTCCTCGATTCCGCGCGACAAGAGGGAATACTCGATCTGCAGGTCGCAAATCGGATGTGCGGCGTGGGCGCGGCGCATGGTCTCCGCGCCGGCCTCCGAGAGGCCCACCTGGCGGACGTAGCCGGCCTTGATCATATCGGCGATCGCGCCGACGGTCTCGGGCCCTTCGAGCCGAGCGAACGAGTGATCATGACGTTCTCCTGT
>JANMGF010000456.1:0-1641 GCA_031374535.1 Polyangium sp. (in: bacteria) | reverse complement strand
GCTCGGCGCGGCGGGCCTCGATACGGACCCGGCGCAGGTGAGTGATACAGCGCGGCGAAGCTCGGTGTCCGCGGCGCGCTCGGCGTTTGGCGGGTTCGTGGAGCTGCCCGTGGGAAATCCCGGCGAGGGTGATCTGTGCGCGATCCCGATCGCGCCGCCGGAACACCTGCCGTTGCGGGTCGTCGTGGCCGTCACGCGGGAAGGACCGAAGGCCGTGGGATCGACGGACGGGATGGAGCACACGGTTCGTACGAGCCCGTATTTCCCGGCGTGGGTGACGTCCGCGCCCGCGCTCTGCGCCCGGGTGCGCGAGGCCGTGTTGCGGCGTGATCTCGAGGCGCTCGGGGTGGCGGCCGAGGAGAGCGCTCTCGCCATGCACGCGACGAGCTTCGCAGCGCGGCCGGGCCTGCTCTACTGGACGGGAGGCACGGTGGAGGCGCTCGAAGAGGTGCGGCGCCTCCGGGCGCGGGGGATCCTGGCGTACGCGACGATCGACGCGGGCCCCCACGTAAAAGTCCTCACGACGCCGGAGGACGAGCCACGCGTGACGGCCGCGCTCGCCGAGGTGCCGGGCGTCAAACGAACGATCGTCACGTCGCCCGGCGAGGGCGCGCGGCTCGTGGACCTCCCGTGATCGCGCGGGCGCCAGGAAAAATCGTCGTTTCGGGTGCGTATGCGGTGCTCGAAGGCGCGCCCGCGCTCGTCGCGTCCGTCGATCGGTACGTGGTGGCGGACGCGAGTCGTACGAGCACGCTCGTGACGGAGGAGGTGCGCGCCGCGATCGAAGCGGGCGTCCTCGACCATGCGCCCGCCTTCGACGCGTCGGCCCTGCGCGCGCCGATGCCCGACGGAACGACACGCAAGCTCGGGCTCGGATCGAGCGCGGCGATCCTCGTCGCTTCGATCGGCGCGGCGCTCGCAGGGACGATCGAGGACGAGGAAACACTGCGGCGTGTGGTCTTCCCGCTCGCGCTCGCAGCCCACCGAAAGGCCCAGCCGCGCGGCAGCGGCATCGATGTCGCGTCGAGCGTGTACGGCGGCATCGTCTCGTGTCGGCTCGAATCGGGCGGCGCGCTCGACGTCGCGTCCTTCACCTTGCCCGAAGCCGTCGTGCTCGAAATCTTCGCGTGCCCCACCGCGGCCTCGACGGGTGCCCTCGTCGAGAAGGTCCAGGACTTCCGAAGCGCCGATCCCACGGCATACAGGCGCCTGCTCGAAGTTACCTCGGACGGCGCGCGCGCCGCGCTAGAAGCACGGGACGCCATGAGCTTCGTGCGCGCCATCGCGTTGCAGATCGAAACCCTCGCCGAGCTCGGTCGCCTTGCCGGCGCTCCCATCGTGGTCGACGACGTGGCTGAGCTCCGCGCGTTCGCGTCGGCGGAAGGTGCGAGCTTCGGGCCCAGCGGCGCGGGGGGTGGCGACATCGCTCTCTGGGTCGGCCTCGCGCCCTCTTCGGACGCTTTTCGAGCACGCGCCGCCACACGAAGCCTCGAACCGCTCGGCGCGCACATCGGCGTACGCGGACTCTCGGTCGGCTGATCCGAGCGAGCGGACGCGGGGCTTTGCCCCGGACCCCAGGAGGGGGCTGTCCGCCCCCTCCACCCCGGACCAGGCACGGCCTGGACCGAGGCCGAAAGCGCG